>NZ_JASCXL010000035.1:0-78516 GCF_030010595.1 Streptomyces sp. CC224B
GGGGCGGGGCGGCGGGGCGGGCGGGGGGGGGGGGGGGGGGGCCCCCCGGGGGGGGGCGGCGCGCGCGGGGGGCCCCCCCCCCCCCCCCCCCCCACCCGGGGCGCCGCCGCCTCCACGCCGGTCTCGCCGTCCACGCGGGCGGGGACCGCTGGTACCTCGTCAACGCCACCCCGGACCTCGGGGAGCAGCTCGAACGGTGCCCGGAGCTGCTGCCCGACCCGGAGGGCGACCCCCGCCGCACCCCCGTCGCGGGCGTGCTGCTCACCGACGCCGAACTCGACCACACCCTCGGCATCGCCCGGCTGCGCGAGGCCCGGGACGGCGTCGAGGTGTACGCCACCGCACCGGTGGAGCGGGCCGTGCGCGAGCGGCTCGGGCTCGGCGCCGTGCTCGCTCCGTACACCGCCGTCCGCTGGCGCCGGCTCACCGGCACGGGGGTGCCGCTCGGCACCGGGGCGGGGGTGCACGTCAGCGCCGTGCCGGTTTCGGCCAAGCGCCCGCGGTACGCGTCGGACGCGGCTTCCCCGGCTCCCGGGGCCGCCGCCACGCTGACCGCGGCGGACGCCGCCGCGGCCACCGCGGACGCCACCCCCGCGAGCGACGCCTGGTCCGTCGCGCTGTGCCTGCGCGACACCGCGAGCGGCGGCACGCTCCTGTACGCCCCGGCGCTCGCCGCCTGGAGCGACACCTTCGAGAAGGCCGCCCAGGAGGCCGACGTCGTCCTCGTCGACGGCACGTTCTGGGACGACGACGAGCCGCTGCGGGCGGGGTTCTCGCGCCGGACCGCCACCGGGATGGGCCATCTGCCGATCACCGGTCCGGGTGGCACCGCCGCCCGGCTCGCCCGCCTGCCCGGCCGCTGCCTGTACACGCATCTGAACAACACCAACCCGCTGGGCGACCCGGACGCCGAGCAGCACCGGCAGCTCGCCGCGTGGGGCCTCGCCGTCGCGGACGAACGGATGGTGATCGAGCTGTGAGGACGACCTCCCCGGACGGTTCCCCGGCGGGCCCGGACGGCCCCGCCACGGTCCCCGCCCCGGACCCCGCCTCCGGCCATCGGCTCCCGGCGGCCGCCGACGACCGCGAGCCGTGGACCGCCGACGAGCTGACCGACCGGCTTCGCGCCGTCTCCGCCGCGCGCTACCACGACCGCCACCCCTTCAACGTCCGTATGCACGCGGGCGACCTCACCCCCGAGGAACTGCGCCGCTGGATCGCCAACCGCTTCCACTACCAGCGCCACATCCCCGTCAAGGACGCCCTGATCCTCGCCAAGTTCGACGACCCGGCGCTGCGCCGGGGCTGGGCCCGGCGGATCCGCGACCACGACGGGGAGCGCGCGGGCGAGGGCGGCATCGAGCGGTGGCTGCGGCTCGGCGAGGCGGCGGGCCTCCCGCGCGCGACGCTGTGGGACAGCTCGCGGGTGCTGCCGGGCGTACGGCTCGCCGTCGACGGCTACGTCAACTTCTGCCGCCTGCGGCCCGCGCTGGACGCCGTCGCCGCCTCGCTGACCGAGCTGTCGGCGCCGGACCTGATGCGCACGCGGATCGCCGCGTTCGAGAAGCACTACCCGTGGATCGACGCCGACGGGCTCGCCTACTTCCGCGGCCGGGTCGAGCAGGGCGGCCGCGACGGCCAGGAGGCGCTCGGCCTGGTCCGGGCCTGGGCGCGCACCCGCGACCAGCAGGAGCGGGCCGTCGCCGCGCTCGCCTTCAAGTGCGACGTCCTGTGGACGCTGCTGGACGCCGTGGACCGGGGCCCCGCGCCCGGCGCGCCCGCCCCGGAAGCCGCCGCCGAGCGGAAGGCCGGATCGCCGTGACCGACCTCGTACGATCCGACGGGCGGCCCGACGTACGATCCGACGGGCGGCCCGACGTGCGGCCCGACGTACGCCCTGACGTGCGGCCCGACGTACGCCCCGACTGGCGGCCCGCCCTTGTCCGCTCCGTGACGCTCCGCCACGACCGGGTGCGCGGCCTCGACCTGCTCGTCCTGCCCGAGCGCGTCGTGGTGCTGCGCGGCGCCGCCGCGAGCATCGTGGCGCTGTGCGACGGCGAGCGCGACGTACGGGCGATCGTCGCGGAGCTGGAGCGGCGGCACCCGGGGGCGCCGGTGGCCGACGAAGTCCCCGTCTTCCTGGACCGGTTGCGCCGCGAGGGGTGGCTCCGGTGACCCTTCCCACGCCACCCCCGGCCGCCGGGCCGCGCGCCTCTGCCCCCGCCCCGGCCCCGGCCGCCGAGCCGCACCCTTCCCCCCGGCCGCCGGAAGCACCCGCCCCCGACCCGCCCTGGGCCCTCCTCGCCGAGCTCACCCACGGCTGCCCGCTGCGCTGCGCCTACTGCTCCAACCCCGGTGAACTCGTACGACGCGAGGCCGAGTTGACCGCCGAGGAGTGGGCCGATGTGTTCCGCCAGGCCGGTGACCTCGGCGTCGTGCAGACCCATCTGTCCGGCGGCGAGCCGCTGCTGCGCCGCGACCTGGCGGGCATCGTCGCCGCCGCCGACCGGGCGGGCATCCACACCCAGCTCGTCACGAGCGGCGTGGGCCTGCACGAGGACCGCCTCGCCGCGCTCGTGGACGCGGGCCTGCGCAGCGTCCAGCTCTCCGTGCAGCACACCGACCCCCGCCGGGCCGAGCGCATCGCCGGGGCGCGGGCGTCCGGCGCCAAGGAGCGGGCCGCCCGGCTCGTCCGCGCGGCCGGGCTGCCGCTCGGCCTGAACGTGGTCCTGCACCGCGCCAACCTGGACGCGGTCGACGCCCTCGTGAACCTCGCCCTCGCCTGGGGCGCGGACCGGATCGAACTGGCCAACACCCAGTTCTACGGCTGGGCCCTGCGCAACCGCGACGCGCTGCTGCCCCACCCCGACCAGGTCGCCCGCGCCCGCCGCGCGGTCGAGCGCAGACGGGCCGAACTGACCGGCCGCCTGGAGCTGGTGTGGGTGGCGCCCGACTACGTCGACGCCACGGCCAAGCCCTGCATGGGCGGCTGGGGCGCGGTGTCCCTGACCGTCGCGCCCGACGGCACGGTGCTGCCCTGCCCGGCCGCCGCCGACCTCCTCGGCGACGGCGCGCCGAACGTACGGGAGCGGCGACTGGCCTGGATCTGGCGGGAGTCCGAGGCCTTCACCCGGTACCGGGGCGAGGCCTGGATGCCCGAGCCCTGCCGCTCCTGCGCCCTGCGGTCCGTCGACTTCGGCGGCTGCCGCTGCCAGGCGTACGCCCTGACCGGCGACGCCGCGCGCACGGACCCCGCCTGCCGGCACGCGCCCGACCACGGGCTCGTCCGTGCCCTCGTCGACGCCGCGCGGCCGCCCACGGCCGCCGCGGACGACTACGCCTACCGCGGCACAGGGGCCTGAACCGCCCCCGCACGGCCTGAACCGCCCCCGCACGTCCCGCACCGCGCCCACGACCAGCGACGGAGACAGAGGAGCCCGGTATGACCACCTCGCGCAGGACCGTACTCGCAGCGGCGCTCGGCGCAGGGGCGGGCGCGGCGACCACGGCCGCCGGGATCCCGCCCGCCGCGGCTACCGGCCTCCCATCCGCCACGGCCGCCGGGATCCCGCGCGCCGCCGCGTGGAAGCTGCGCTGGGCCCCGTCCGCCCGCGACGTCGGCACCCGCGCCTTCGAGACCGTGGAGGACGACCGCGCCGCCTCCCACCCCGCGGCCAAGCCGCACATCAGGACCGAGGGCGACGCCTTCCGCTTCGACATCCACACCGTCGACCGCGACACCCACACCGACCGGCAGCGCCAGGAGGTCACCGGCTGCCGCACCGGCGACACGTACCTGACGTGGCGCGAGGGCGAGACGTGGCGCGTCACGTACCGCATGTACCTGCCGCGGTCGCTCCGGGCGACGACGACGTTCACGCACATCATGCAGATGAAGCAGCCGGGCACGGGCACCTCGCCGATCGTCGTGCAGTCGCTGCGCCGCGTGGGCGGCGAGCAGACCATTGAGCTGAAGGTCTTCGGCGGCGACGTCCTGGTCGGCCGCACCGCCCTGGAGCCGCTGCACGACTCCTGGACCGACGTCGACTTCCGGATCACCGTCGGCGACGGCGCGTCGGGCGCGGTGCGCTGGATCCTCAAGAACGGCGGGGCGACCGTCGTCGACGCGTCGAAGTCCGGCGTGGACACCTTCCTCGCCGACCGCGTGCGCCCCAAGTGGGGCATCTACCGCTCGCTCGGCGACACCTCCGGCTCGCTGCGGGACACGTACATGCTCCTGACCGGCATGCACGCCCACCAGCTCGTCTGAGCCGTCCGGCACGTCCACGCGCCTGCCGCCCCCGCCCACCTTCCAGGAGGCCCCGTGCCCGGCAAGAGCAGGAGCAGGAGCAGATCGAAGGACCGCGGCAGCGCGCTGGCGGTCGCCGCCGTCCTCACCGCGGTCCTGGTGACGCCCGCCGCCCCGGCCGGGGCCGCGCCGCCCGCCCCCGACGGCGGCCGGCCCGTGGGTGTCGCGACCCTCTCCGAGGGCTGGACCGTCCCCTGGGGCACCGCCTGGCTGCCCGACGGCACGGCCGCGCTCGTCACCGAGCGGGACGCCGCCCGCGTCTGGGCGGTGTCGTCCGACGGCCGTACGAGGAGGCAGCTCGGCACGGTGCCCGAGACCCAGGCCACCGGCGGCGAGGGCGGCCTGATGGGCATCGCCGTCGACCCGCGGTGGGCGTCCCACCCCTACGTGTACGTCATGCACACCTCCGCCGAGGGCAACCGCATCGCGCGCATGACGTACGACGGCTCCTCGCTCGGCGACTACACGGTCCTGGTCCGCGGCATCAAGAAGGCCCGCTACCACAACGGCGGCCGACTGGCCTTCGGCCCCGACGGCCATCTGTACGCCACCACCGGCGACGCGCAGGACCGCAAGCTCGCGCAGGACAAGGACTCCCTCAACGGCAAGGTGCTCCGCCTGACCCGTGACGGGCGGCCCGCCCCCGGCAACCCCTTCGGCACGCTCGTGTACAGCCTCGGCCACCGCAACCCGCAGGGCATCGCCTTCGACCGCCGGGGCCGCCTGTGGGAGGCCGAGCTGGGCGACGCCCTCCACGACGAGCTCAACCTCGTCGAGCCCGGCCGGAACTACGGCTGGCCCCTCTGCGAAGGCCCCTGCGACGAGCCCGGCATGACCGCTCCCCAGAAGACCTGGGGCGTCGAGGAGGCCTCACCGAGCGGCATCGCCGTCGTGGGCGGGGCGATCTACCTGGCGGCCCTCAAGGGCGCCCGCCTGTGGCGCGTCCCCCTGCGCGGCAAGGACACCGTCGGCACCCCCGAGGCGTACTACACCGGCCGGTACGGGCGGCTGCGGACGGTGACGGCCGTGCCCGGCGCGGCGGCGCTGTGGCTGACCACGAGCAACGCCGACGACACCGGCAACGGGCCCGACGGCGGTGACCGGATCCTCGGGGTGCGCCTGGGCTGACCGGCCCGCCTCGGCCGGCCCGCGCGCGCCCGGGGCGGCCCGTCGGGCCCGTCAGGGGTACAGCGCCTCGATCTCCGCCGCGTAGGCCTCCTCGATGGCCTTGCGCTTGAGCTTGAGCGAGGGCGTGAGCAGGCCGTGCTCCTCGGTGAACTGGTGGGCCAGGATGCGGAAGGTGCGGATCGACTCGGCCTGCGAGACCAGGGTGTTGGCGGCGACCACCGCGCGCCGCACCTCCGTCTCCAGGTCCGGGTCGCGCACCAGTTGGGCGGGGGACATCGGCGGCTTGTCGCGCAGGGCGAGCCAGTGGTTGACGGCCTCGGCGTCGAGGGTGACCAGCGCCGCGACGTAGGGGCGGTCGTCGCCGACGACGACGCACTGCGCGACCAGCGGGTGGTCGCGCACCCGCTCCTCCAACGGCGAGGGCGACACGCTCTTGCCGCCGGAGGTCACCAGGATCTCCTTCTTGCGGCCGGTGATCGTGAGGTACCCGTCCTCGTCCAGGGAGCCCAGGTCACCGGTCGCGAGCCAGCCGTCCCGCAGGACCGCGTCGGTGGCCTTCGGGTCGTTGAGGTAGCCCTGGAAGACGTGGCTCCCGCGCAGCCACACCTCGCCGTCGTCCGCGATGCGCACCGCCGTGCCGGGGACGGCCTGGCCGACCGTGCCGTAGCGGGTGCGCTCGGGCGGGTTCGCGGTCGCGGCGGCCGAGCACTCGGTCAGGCCGTAGCCCTCGAAGACGGTGACGCCCGCGCCCGCGAAGAACAGACCCAGGCGGCGGTCCATGGCCGAGCCCCCGGACATGGCGTGCCGCACCCGCCCGCCCAGGGCCTCGCGCACCTTGGCGTACACGAGCTTGTCGAAGAGCTGGTGCTGCACCCGCAGCGCGGCCGACGGACCGGGGCCGGTGCCGAAGGCCCTGGCCTCCAGCGCCTCGGCGTACTTCACCGCCACGTCCACGGCCTTGTCGAACGGGCCCGCCCTGCCCTCCCGTTCGGCCGCGCGGCGGGCCGCGTGGAAGACCTTCTCGAAGACGTACGGCACGGCGAGGAAGAACGTCGGCCGGAAGGCGGCCAGGTCCGGCAGGAGCGCGGCCGCGCTCAGGCTGGGCTGGTGGCCGAGCTTGACCCGGCCGCGGATCGCCGCGATCTGCACCATGCGGCCGAAGACGTGCGCGAGCGGCAGGAACAGCAGCGTCGAGGCCTCGTCGCCGCGCCGGGAGCGGAACACCGGCTCCCAGCGGCGGACCACCGTGTCCACCTCGAACATGAGGTTCGCGTGGCTGAGCACGCAGCCCTTGGGGCGGCCCGTGGTGCCGGAGGTGTAGATGACGGTGGCGACGGAGGCGGGCGTGACCGCGCGGCGGTGGCGGTGCGCCACCTCGTCGTCCAGGTCGCGGCCCGCCCGGGTCAGCTCGCCCACCGCGTCCCCGTCGAGCTGCCACAGGCGGCGCAGCAGCGGCAGCCGGTCCACGACCGAGCCGACCGTCATCGCGTGGTCCTCGTGCTCCACCACCGCCGCCGTCACCTGCGCGTCGTGCAGCATCCAGAAGACCTGCTCGGCCGACGACGTGGGGTAGAGCGGGACGACCTGCGCGCCGACCGTCCACAGCGCGAAGTCGAAGAGCGTCCACTCGTAGCGCGTACGGGACATGACGGCGACCCGGTCGCCGAAGCGGACGCCCTGGGCGAGCAGCCCCTTGGCGACCGCGAGGACCTCGTCGCGGAACGCGGCGGCCGTCACGTCCCGCCACAGGCCGCTCTCCTCGGACTTGCGGCCGAGGACGACCCGCTCCGGATCCTCGGCGGCATGGTCGAACACGGCGTCGGCGAGGCCGCCCGCTCTCGGAGCCGACGCCAGGGGAGGGTTCGTGAACTCGCGCAATGGTGCTCCTTGTGGCGCTCCGCACAGCGCCGGTGACGGTACCCCACCCCGGACCCGTCCGGGAGAGGGGTGGGGAGCGCGCCAACTGGCACGATCGTCACAGGTCAGCGGGGTAAATGCGGCCACAAGGGGAAGGGTCGGACAGATTCCTCTGGAATCCTTACGCCGGAGTAAGTTTCGGTGGCGTAATCTCCACCGAATCTGTACGCCGGGATTACGCCCGGAGCCGCTTCCCGGCGCCCTCGGCGGTGGCCCCACCGGGCGCCCGCGCACCGGCGACGGGCTCCTGACCTGCGGCGGAGGCCCGCTTGGTCCGGACCATCAGGAGGACGGCGGCGCCCGCCACCAGGCCCGTGACGCCCGCCGTGAGCGCCGCCCCGTTCAGGCCGGATGCGAACGCCTCCCGCACGCTGTGCTCCGGGACCGCGCCCCGCAGGGCCGCCGCGCCGCCGCCCGCCGCGGTGTGCGCCGCGTCCTGGCCGAGCCCGTCGGCCATCCGCGAGGTGAGGACCGTGCCGAACACGGCCACGCCGAGGGCGTAGCCGAGCTGCCGGAAGGTGTTCACCGCGCCGCCCGCCATGCCCGCGCGATGCGGCTCCACCGCGGCCAGCGCCGCGCCCGCGAGCCCCGGCGAGACCAGGCCGGTGCCGACGCCCGCCAGCGTCAGGCCCGGTACGAGCGCGCCCCACGAGGAGTCCGCGTCGAGCACGGCCGTCGCCACCCCGCCCGCGCCGATCAGCAGCAGCCCGACCCCGATCACGTACCGCGCGGGCACCCCGTGCAGCAGCCGCCCGCCGACCGCCGCCACCACGAACGACGTGGCCGCCAGCGGCAGCAGGACCAGGCTGCCGCGCACCGGGCTCATGCCGAGCACCGTCTGCAGCCAGATCGAGAAGTACGGGATCACGCCGAACGCCGCCGCGTTGTAGCCGACCGCGCCGATCAGGACGCCCGTGAACGCGGGCTTCCGCAGCAGCCCCAGATCCAGCAGCGGATACGCGGCCCGCCGCTCGACCGCCACGAACGCGGCCAGGGCCAGCACCGCCACCGCGAACGTCACACCGGTACGCGCCGAGGTCCAGCCCACGGCCGACGCCCGCACCGCCCCGTACGTCAGGGCACCCGCGAACAGCGCGAACGTCACCGTGCCCGCCCAGTCCACGCGCCGCTGGACGTCGCCGCGCGTCTCCGGCACCGCCCGCAGCGTCAGCCAGATCGCGGCCACGCTCACCGGCAGGTTGATGAAGAAGATCCAGCGCCACCCGGGCCCCGCGGTGAGCAGCCCGCCCGCCACCGGCCCGAGCGCCGCGGCGGCGCCGCTCACCGCGCCCCAGACGCCGAGCGCCACCGAGCGCTCCTTGCCCTGGTAGGCGGCGCCCAGCAGCGGCAGCGTCGTCGCGAACATCGCGGCGGCGCCCAGTCCCTGCACGGCGCGCGCCGCCACGAGCAGCTCCGCGTCCCCCGCGAGCCCGCACCCCAGCGAGGCCAGCGCGAACACCACCGTGCCCGCCACCTGCACCCGCCTGCGGCCCAGCACGTCGGCCGCGGCCCCGACGCCGAGCAGCAGCGCGGCCAGCGCCAGCGCGTAGCCGTCGATGACCCACTGCAGCTCGCTCAGCGAGGCGTCCAGGGCTCGCGCCATGTCGGGCAGCGCCACGATCACGATCGTCACGTCCAGCAGCAGCATGAAGGTGCCCAGGCACACCGCGGTCAGCGGCCCCCATGAGCGCATGTCGTACTCCTTGGTCTCGCTCCGGCCCGGCCGCCCGTGACGGCCCGGCGTTTTCCGACGTCGTACGATCCGTGGGGCGCGCGCCGGACGCGGGCCACCGGCGCGCGGGCGGCGGAATCCGACAGGGAAGGGGCGCACGGCGATGGAATCCTCCACGGTCTTCGACGCGCTGGACATCCGGCTGCTCCAGGCCCTGGAGACCGACGGCCGCGCGCCCTTCAGCCGGATCGCCGCGGTCCTCGGCGTCTCCGACCAGACCGTCGCGCGCCGCTTCCGCCGCCTCACCGCCGAGGGCGGCCTGCGCGTCGTGGGCGTGCGCAACGCCGAGCGCATGGGCAAGGACCACTGGATGCTGCGCCTGCGCTGCGCCCCGGACGGCGCCCTGACCCTCGCCAACGCGCTCGCCCGGCGCCCGGACACCTTCTGGGTGGGCCTCGCGTCCGGCGGCACCGAGGTCGTCTGCATGACCCGGCCGCGCACCCCCGGCGACCACGACGACCTGCTGCTCGGCAAGTTGCCGCGCACCCCGCACATCGTGGAGATCCGCGCCCACCAGATCCTGCACACCTTCTTCGGCGGGCCGCGCGGCTGGCTCGGCAAGCTGGCCCCGCTGAGCCCCGAGCAGGTGGCCGCGCTGACCCCGAAGCCGACCGCCCCGCCCCCGGGACCGGTGCGGATCACGCCGGAGGACGAGCCGCTGGTCGCCGCGCTCGAGGCGGACGGCCGGGCCACCTACCCCGAACTCCAGCGCGCCACCGGCCTCTCCGAGTCCTCGGTCAAGCGCCGCCTGACCGCGCTGCTCGAGTCCGGGGCGGTCTTCGTCGACATCGAGTACGCCGCCGAGCCGCTCGGCTACCGCTGCGGCGCCGCCCTGTGGATCACCGCGGCGCCCGCCGCCCTGAACGCCGTCGGCCAGGCCCTCGCCGGGCACGGCCAGATCGCCTACGTCGCCGCGACCGCGGGCCCCTCCAACCTGGTCGCGACCGCCGTCACCCGGGACACGGCGGACCTGTACGCGTACGTGAGCGGCCGGCTCGGGCACCTCGACGGCGTGCAGCACGTGGAGACGGCGCCGTTCCTGCGCCGGGTGAAGCAACTGACGTACCGGCCGCGGCGCTGAGCCGGGGCGGGCACGCTCAGCCGCCGCGCCCCCGCTGCAGCCGGTCGCCGCCCGCGAGGATCGCCGCCGCCAGCGCCCTGGCCGGGGGCGAGGGGCGGCGCTCCCCGTACCGCAGCACGAAGTCCACCGACCCCAGCTCCGGCAGCCCGGCCCGGTCCGACACGCGCTCCAGGCCCGGCGGGACCAGGCCGCGGGAGTGCGCCATCACCCCGAGCCCCGCCCGCGCCGCGGCCACCAGGCCGTTCAGGCTGCCGCTGGTGCAGGCGATCCGCCAGGGGCGGCCGCTGCGCTCCAGGGCGTCCAGGGCCAGCGCACGGGTGATGCCCGGCGGCGGGTACACGATGAGGGGCACCGGGCGGTCGGCTGCCAGGCGCAGCCGGGGCGCGCCGATCCAGACCAGGCCGTCGTGCCAGACCAGTTCGCCGCGCGGGTCCTCCGGGCGCCGCTTGGCGAGGACGAGGTCGAGCTTGCCCGCGTCGAGCCGCTCGTGCAGTGTGCCGGACAGCTCGACCGTGAGCTCCAGGTCGACCTCCGGGTGGCCGCGCCGGAAGGACTCCAGGATGTCGGTGAGGCGGGTCAGCACGAAGTCCTCGGACGCGCCGAAGCGCAGCCGTCCGCCGAGCCGGGCCCCCGCGAAGTGCGCCGCCGCCCGCTCGTGCGCCTCCAGGATGCTGCGCGCGAAGCCGAGCATCGCCTCGCCGTCCTCGGTCAGCTCCACGCGGTGCGTGTCCCGCGAGAACAGCGCCCGGCCGGCCGCGTCCTCCAGGCGGCGCACGTGCTGGCTGACCGTCGACTGGCGCACGCCGAGCCGGCGCGCGGCCTGCGTGAAGCTCAGCGTCTGCGCCACCGCGAGGAACGTCCGGAGCTGACCGGGGTCGTACACGGCGCCAGGCTATCGCGGAACGTGATGACAGTCAGAGCGGTGTACGGGTTTCCCGATCGCCCCCGGGAGGAGGACCATGGGAAGGAGGGCCAGGGGAAGGGCGGCACGTACCGGCCCTCACCGGCGAGCGGGGCCGTCCGCGCTCCACCGCTGCCGCGCACCACCACCGCTGTCCCGTACCACCGCCGTCCCGCCCGCCGCCGCCCGCACCACCGCCGTCCCCGAGAGCCCGGAGCATCGTGAAACGCCCGTCCTGGCCGTCCTGGATACCGGTCGACCCCTTCATCGCGGCGCTGCTCGCCACCGTCGGCCTCGCCGCGCTGCTGCCCGCCCGGGGCGCCGCCGCCGACGCGGCGTCCGGCACCTCCACCACGGCCGTCGCGCTGCTGTTCTTCCTGTACGGCGCGCGCCTGTCGACCCGCGAGGCGCTGGACGGCCTGCGGCACTGGCGGCTGCACCTGACCGTCCTGCTGTGCACCTTCGCGCTCTTCCCGCTGCTCGGCCTGGCCGCACGGGGGCTCGTGCCGTACGTCCTGACGCCCGCGCTCTACAGCGGCTTCCTGTTCCTGACGCTGGTGCCCTCCACGATCCAGTCGTCGATCGCCTTCACCTCGCTGGCCCGCGGCAACGTGCCCGCGGCCATCTGCGCGGGCTCCTTCTCCTCGCTCGCCGGGGTCGTCGTCACCCCGCTGCTCGTGGCCTGGCTGCTCAGCGACAAGGGCGGCGGGTTCTCCGCCGACGCGCTCGTCAAGATCGTGCTCCAGCTCCTCGTGCCGTTCCTCGCGGGACAGCTCCTGCGGCGCTGGATCGGGGGGTTCGTCAGCCGGCACAAGAAGGTCCTGAGCCTCGTCGACCGGGGCTCGATCCTGCTGGTCGTCTACACCGCCTTCAGCCAGGGCATGGTCC
Source organism: Streptomyces sp. CC224B (assembly GCF_030010595.1). NCBI lineage: Bacteria > Bacillati > Actinomycetota > Actinomycetes > Kitasatosporales > Streptomycetaceae > Streptomyces > Streptomyces sp. CC224B. Next base: position 11,957 of record NZ_JASCXL010000035.1, read on the forward strand.
GGGGCATCTGGAGCCAGGTCACCCCGGCGCGGCTGGCGGCGCTGCTCGGCGTGGAGGCGGTGCTGCTCGCGCTGATGCTCACCGTGACCTGGTACGGCGCGAAGCGGCTCGGCTTCGGCCGCGCGGACCGGGTGGCGATCCAGTTCGCCGGGTCGAAGAAGTCCCTGGCGGCCGGCCTGCCCATGGCCAGCGTCCTGTTCGGCGCCGAGGCCTCGCTCGCGGTGCTGCCGCTGATGCTGTTCCACCAGATGCAGCTCATGGTGGGCGCGGTCATCGCCCGGCGCCGCTCCCGGGACCCCGAGGCCCGGGAGCCGGGGGAGGCCGGGGGGCGAGGGCCCGGCGGGGACGTCAGGGCCGCGCGGTCAGGCGCAGCGACACGAAGCGGGGCCGGTACAGCTCCACGTTCCGGTTGACGAGAGCCTGGCCGCCGGCCGTGCCCGCCGCGTCGAGCGCGTTGACGTCGTAGCTCAGCACGATCCGCCCGTCGCGGCTGAGCGCGGGGTGGGCCTGCGGGTTGTAGGCGGCCGTGTCCCCGTTCGCAGCCGCGTCCCGGGGCAGCGGGGGAGCGAAGCCCGCGCCGGGGCCGTGCCAGGGCCCGGTCGGCGCGCACGCCCAGTAGGACGTCACGTCGGTCAGGCCGCTGGTGCCCGCGGCCATCGTGAACAGCACGTACGTGCCGCCGTCGCGGACCACGGTGAACGCGCTGCCCACGCCCTTGTGGTCGCCGTTGCCGAGCACGGAGCGCGCTTTCGCGCCGTGCCGCGACCAATCGCGGCCGTCCCAGTAGCGCCAGGCCGCGGGGTCGCCGAGGGCTCCCTGCGGGACGCGGGCGACGTACGCGTGCGAGGAGGGGCGCGAGGCGGTCTGCGCGTCGTTGCCGCCGAAGACGTACGTCCACTCGCCGTCGTCGACCGCGGTCGTGCCGTACAGCACGCGCCGCTCGGGGTCGGCGATGCCGCGCTGGTCGGAGATCTGGGTGATGCCCTCCAGGGCGAGGTCCGGCAGCGTGAGGGTGGCGACCTCGGTGGCGGCGGGCACCCCGAAGATCCACGGCTTGGGGGCCGTGGCACGGGTCCACAGCAGGACGCGTACGACGTCCTCGTCGCTGCCGGGCGTCCGCGGCTCGACCTTCGCGGCCACCGGCCAGCGCCACTGCCCCGGCCCGGCGTCGTGGAACAGCGGTGTGGGCAGGGTCTGCTCCGGCGTGCCCGAGCGCGACATCACCACGCCCGAGTTGCGCACCATCGGCGCGCCGCCGTCGCGCCACTTGTGCGGCTTGCCCTCGGGGTTGGGCGGCGGGTGCACCCGGCCGAGGAAGGTGTCGGAGAACAGCCACAGCACGCGCCCGTCGGGAAGCCGCACCGAGTGGCTGCCGTCGCCGCCGGACCAGTCGTCGTCGCGGGCGCCGTCGTCGCCGTACGCCGCGAACGCGTCGTTCAGCCGGGGCTCGGCCCGCCAGGAGCCGACGGTGCGCGCCGGGCACGCGGCGCCGTCCTTCCGGTCGTCCGTGCCGTCGTCGGCGTCCGGCAGGACGGTGAGCAGCACCGCCACGCAGGCGAGCGCCAGCAGCAGGGCGAGCCACAGTCCCCGGGGACTGCGGCTGCCCTGCCCCCGGTCGGTGGCGGGCGGGCCGGTGTGCGGCCGTGTGGCTTGGGACACGCCCGGGACGCTAGTTCCTCGAACGCACGCGGTCCATGGGGAGCCGGAGGACGGTGTCCCGTGTCACAGCGGTCCGGTCGCCCGGACTGCGGCGCAGCTCGGCCACCTCGTCGTCCGACAGGGCCCGCGCGACGACCCACACCTCGTCGATGTCGCCGGTGAAGTGGGCCCGGCTGTCGACGCGTTGGCCGACGTGCACGCCGAACGGCGAGGTGCGGCTGACCGAGCCCGGCACGTCCGCCCGGGTGGCCTTCTCGCCGTCCACGAACAGGCTGAGCTGCCCGCCGCCGCGGCGCAGCACCACGTGGTGCCACTCGTCGTCGTCGTACGCGCCCCGGGCGCTCAGCGACGCCGAGCGGGGTGGCGCGCTGCCCTCGCGGGTGGTGATCAGGCCGGTGAGGCGGTCCTCGGCGGGCTCGTCGCGCAGCCACACCTGGGGCTGGTTGCCGCCCACGCCGCCCATCCAGAGCAGGGGCTGCTCGCCGCGGGTGGCGGAGTGGCGGAACCACAGCGAGGCCGTGAAGTCGCGGGTGCCGAGCGGCAGCCGGGTGCGGTAGGGCAGGCGCACGGCGTCGTCGACGCCGTCGAACTCCAGCGCGCCGCCCGCGACCCCGTCGGTGGTGTCCGCGTCGCCGAGGACGGCGGCGGGCCGCGCCCCCGGCACCCGGTCGGGCGTCGTCGGGTCGGGCCCGCGCCGCGGCTTCAGCCACTCCTCGGTGAAGCGGGCGAAGCGGATCTCGTCCCGGGCGTCGACCGGGCCGCCCTCGTACATCAGGCCCACGTGCTCGGCGTCGGCGCGCACCATGTCGGAGTAGCCGGACCAGTCGGTGGTCACGACGGTGCCGCGGTCGACGCTGTCCCAGGTGCGGCCGCCGTCGTACGACGAGCGGACGATCATGGTCCGGCGCCGGTCCGGGTCGGCCGGGCAGGCGAGCAGCAGCCGCTGGCCGATCCGCAGCGTCGAGCCCTGCACCTGCGGGCAGTACAGGTCGGGCTGCGGGCGGAAGGGCGCGGCGAAGCTGTCGCCGCCGTCGCGGCTGAGCGTGTGGGAGCGGTGGCCGAGGTCGGTGCCGTCCTGCTCGCGCCCGCTGACGTAGATCGCGCCGTCGTACCGCTCGGTGACGGTCATCTCCGACGGCTTCTGCCGGAACGTGCCGTCGGCGGCGTCGACGGGGTAGGTGTCGGTGGCACCGATGCGCCAGGTGGTGCCGCCGTCGTCGCTGACGACGAGCGCGGCGTGGTTGGCGGTGACCCGGCTGCCGTTCCACGTCTCGGCGTTCACCGCGAAGACCAGGCGGCCCTTGTGGCGGCCGCGGGTGAGCTGGATGCCGTGCACGGGCCCGGTGGCGTACCAGGAGTTCCAGTCCGCGGGCAGGATCTGGTCGCTCAGGTCCCGCGGCTTGGACCAGGTCACGCCGTCGTCGTCGCTGTACTGGAGGTAGGGCGTGCGGGCGCACGGCGTGGCGCAGTTCTGGCCGTCCGTGCGGCCCTTGTTGTACGTCTCCGCGAGGACGATCCGGCCCGTCCTGCGGTCGACGATCGGCGTCGGGTTGCCGTGCGTGTCGCCCGCGCCCTCGTTGATGACCTGCATCGGCCCCCAGGTGCGGCCGCCGTCGCGGGAGCGCTTCAGCACCAGGTCGATGTCGCCCGCGTCGCTGCAGTCGTTGACGCGGCCCTCGGCGAAGGCGAGCAGCGTCCCCTTCGTGGTCCGCACGACGGCCGGTATGCGGAAGCACGTGTACCCCGGGTCCTGGGTGGCCTTGAAGAGGGTCTGCTGCTCGAAGGAGGGCGCCGCCTCCGCGGCCGTGGCCCTGGTCGCGCCGCTCAGCGCGGACGGCAGCGTGAGCGCGGTGAGGGCGGCGGTGGTCAGGGCGGCGAGGGCGCGCCGTGTCGCACGCGGGCGGGAGCGGGGGTGGCTGAGCCGGGGCGGTCTGGGGCGTACGCGGTGTCTCGGCGGCATGCTGCGGGCCCTTCGTCGTGACCATATCGACCGGACATATGGACATCCCATGAGCAAGTGCGGGGCGACGACGCTACTTGGGCCACTCGGGCCGCACAACAACCGTGCGGCAAGCTGACGCCATACGGGCGAGCGGTTCCCGATCAACCCTCCCAACGGGTGCGAATGACGTGCGCGGGCGGCTGTTGAGTGCCTCTCAGGACGGCGTGCGCGCCGGTCGGGTGAGGGTCACGGCACGAGCACCACCTTGCCGCGGTTGGCGCGGGACTCGACGGCCCGGTGCGCCTCGGCCGCGTCCTCCAGGGCGTACTCCGCGTGCACGGCGAGTCGCAGCGCCCCCTCCTGGAACAGCCGCCACAGCTCCTTCCGCCACACCTCGTACGCCTGCGGCCGCTCGCGGGCGATCAGGCCCATTTGAAAGCCCGTCACGGTCTTGGCACCGACCAGCAGGTCGTACGCTTGTACGGTGCCGCCGCCCGAGCTGTACGCGACCAGGCGGCCGCCCGGGGCGAGCGCGGCCAGGGCCGGGGTCAGCAGCTCGCCGCCCACCCCGTCCAGGCAGTAGTCGACCGGCTCGCCCCAGCTCTCCCGGGCGTAGGTGACCACCTCGTCCGCGCCGAGCTCCCGCACGAGGTCCGCCTTGCCGGGGCCCGACACGGCGCCCACCACGCGCCCGGCCCCCTGGAGCCGGGCGAGCTGCACCGCCAGATGGCCCACCCCGCTCGCCGCCGCCGTGACCAGCGCGGCCTCGCCGGGCGCGGGCCGGGCCGCCTGGAGCGCGCCGTACGCGACCAGGCCGCTGCGCACCAGCGCGACCGCCTCGGTCGCGCTCGCGCCCTCCGGCACGGGCGAGGCCATCGCGGTGCCGAGCAGCGCGTAGTCGGCGTAGCCGTGCCCGAAGACGAGGCCGGTGACGCGGTCGCCCACAGCGAAGCCGGTGACGCCCGGGCCGAGCGCGGCCACCTCGCCCGCGACCTCGCCGCCGAGCGGCACGGGCTCGGCGGACTCGCGCACCTTGCGCACGACCGGCAGCGTCACACCGGCCGCCGCCACCCGGACGAGCAGCTCGCCGGGGCCCGGCTCGGGCACGGGCACCTCCTCGATCCGCAGGACGTCGGGACCGCCGCGGTGGTCGTACCGCACACGACGCATGGATGCCTCCCAGGAACGGAAAACCATTGGTTGCCCCAACGGTATCCGCATCTTCATGGGGAAGTCCAACGATTCTTCGCTACCCTCTCCCCATGCCCGAGACCCCGCCCGCCCCGTCCGCCATCCGCACCCTGCCGAGCTGGCTCCTCGGCCGCGCCGCCGCCCGCGGCCGGGCCCTGGTCGCCGAGGCCCTCGCGGCACAGGGCATGAAGATGTGGCACCACGTGGTGCTGGCCGCCGTCGCCGACCTGGGCCCCGTCGCCCAGGCCGAACTCGGCCGCAGCGTGTCGCTCGACCCCAAGGACATGGTCGGCGTCCTCAACGACCTCCAGGACGCGGGCCTCGTCGAACGCACCCCGGACCCCCGGGACCGCCGCAAGAACGCCGTCACCATCACACCCGAGGGCCACCGCACCCTCCGCCGCTGCGCCCGAGCGGCCCACCGGGCCAACGCGGAACTCCTGGCCCCCCTGGAGGAGGGGGAGCGGGAGCGCTTCGTGGAGATGCTGACGCGGGTGGTGACGGCGGGGGACGCATGAACCGGTAGGAGGCGGACGGGCGCGACCGGGAGCATTCAGCCCGTCCGGCGTTTGAGGACGAGCGCGGAGCGCGAAGGTCTGAACCGGCACGGGTGGACGGACGCGAAGGGGTGATCCAGCCCGTCCGGCGTTTGAGGACGAGCGCGGAGCGCGGTGAAGGGGCGGGCGGGTGGGAGGAAACGCCCCGCCCCGGCAGGGCCTACACCTGGTCGGCAGCGGCCCGCAGGGCCACCCGGTGCTGCCCCGCGTACACGTTCATGGACGCCCCGCGAAGGAACCCCACCAGCGTGACCCCCGCCTCCGCGGCCAGGTCGACGGCGAGCGACGACGGCGCCGACACCGCGGCGAGCACCGGGACGCCCGCCATCACGGCCTTCTGGACCAGCTCGAAGGAGGCCCGCCCGGACACCAGCAGGACGGTCCGGGCCAGCGGCAGGCGCCCGTCCCGCAGGGCCCGCCCCACGAGCTTGTCGACGGCGTTGTGGCGCCCCACGTCCTCGCGTACGTCCAGCAGCTCGCCCTGCTCGGAGAAGAGGGCGGCCGCGTGCAGCCCCCCGGTCCGGTCGAACACGCGCTGGGCGGCACGCAGCCGGTCGGGCAGGGCGGCGAGCAGCTCGGGCGTGAGGCGCAGCGGGCCGGCGCCGCCGTCCGCGCCGTCGTCGACGGCCCAGCGGGCCGTCGTCCGCACCGCGTCCAGGCTCGCCTTGCCGCACAGCCCGCACGACGAGGTCGTGTACACGTTGCGCTCCAGCGTGATGTCCGGAAGGACCACGCCCGGGGCGGTCGACACGTCGACCACGTTGTAGGTGTTGGAGCCGTCGCGCGTCGCGCCCGCGCAGTACACGACGTTCCGCAGCTCGTCCGCCGCGCCGAGCACGCCCTCGCTGACCAGGAAGCCCACCGCCAGCGCGAAGTCGTCACCCGGCGTGCGCATGGTGATCGCGAGCGGCTTGCCGTTCAGGCGGATCTCCAGCGGCTCCTCGGCGACGAGGGTGTCCGGCCGCTCGGTGACCGCGCCGTCGCGGATGCGGAGGACGCGGCGGCGCTCCGTGACTCGTCCCATGTCGATCAGTCCCGGTTCTGTACGTGCTGGCGGCCCGAGCGGCCCTGGACGCGCGGAGGGCGCGGGGCACCGGCCGCGGCCGTGCGCGAGGTGCCCTCCACGTGCACATTGTCGTGCACGTGCAGGGTGCCCCGGCGCGCCGCCCGTACGCACTCGCACACCAGGCCGGGCGGCTCGTCACGGGGTGACGCGATGTTGCGAAGCATCCAAACGACCGCTCCCAATACTGTCGCTTCACCTCACCTCGTACCCGTGAGTCGCTCAGCAGACTGGACGGTCCCGCACATCCGGCACCACGAGGGGACCCGCACATGCCCGGCTCACGCATCACCGCCGTCGGCCACTACCAGCCCGCCAAGGTACTGACCAACGACGAGCTGGCGGGCATGGTCGACACCAGTGACGAGTGGATCAGGTCCCGGGTCGGCATCCGCACCCGGCACATCGCGGGCCCCGAGGAGCCGGTCGACGAGCTCGCCGCGCACGCCGCGGCCAAGGCCCTCGCTGCCGCCGGGCGGCCCCCCGCGTCCGTGGACCTGGTCGTCGTCGCCACGTCCACGGCGGTGGACCGCTCGCCGAACATGGCCGCGCGCGTCGCCGCCCGCCTCGGTGTGCCCTCGCCCGCCGCCCTGGACGTCAACGTCGTCTGCGCGGGCTTCACGCACGCCCTCGCCACCGCCGACCACGCCGTGCGGGCCGGTGCCGCCACGCGGGCGCTGGTCGTCGGGGCCGACAAGATGTCCGCCGTCACCGACTGGACCGACCGGACCACGTGCGTCCTGGTTGGCGACGGGGCGGGCGCGGCCGTGGTGGAGGCGTGCGGCCCGGACGAGGCGCCCGGCGTCGGGCCGGTGTTGTGGGGCTCGGTGCCCGAGATGGGGCGGGCGGTGCGCATCGAGGGGGAGCCGGCACGGTTCGCGCAGGAGGGCCAGAGCGTCTACCGCTGGGCGACCACGCGGCTCCCGCCGCTGGCCCGCGCCGCCTGCGAGCGGGCCGGGCTCGCCCCCGCCGACCTGGCGGCGGTCGTGCTGCACCAGGCCAACCTGCGCATCGTCGAACCGCTCGCCGAGCGCATCGGCGCCGTGAACGCGGTCGTCGCCCGGGACGTGGTGGACTCCGGCAACACCTCGGCGGCGTCCGTGCCGATCGCGCTGTCCAAGCTGGTGGAGCGGGGCGAGATCTCCACGGGCGCCCCGGTGCTCCTGTTCGGCTTCGGCGGAAACCTGTCGTACGCCGGGCAGGTGGTGCGCTGCCCGTGACGGCGGCCGGTGCCGTGGCGGCGGCCGGTCCCCTGGCGGCGGCCGGTTCCGCGGGCGCGACCGGTCCCCTGAGCGCGCCTGGCCCCGTGACGGTGGCGAACTCCGGGGCGGCGGGGAGCCTTTGTCCTGTGCGAGGAGAAAGTCGGCGGTTATTCGGGCGCAAGTGCTTCCCAGGCCGGGCACCCGCTGCTACGTTCCCCTCGAAAGCCCAACGCGTACGAGGGACACGGCCGATGAGGCGGGGAGGGGCGCGTGAGACGTATGACGGCTCGACCCGCCAACGCGCACCAGGCGCGCCTGCTGCGCCTGTTGCGTGACGGCGGCCCCAACTCCCGTGCGCAGCTCGGCGACCAGGTCGACCTGTCGCGGTCCAAGCTGGCCGTGGAGGTGGACCGGCTCCTGGAGACCGGCCTCGTCGTCGCCGACGGCCTCGCCGCCTCCCGCGGCGGCCGCCGCTCCCACAACATCCGCCTCGCCCCGAACCTCCGCTTCCTCGGCGTGGACATCGGCGCCACCTCCGTGGACGTCGCCGTCACCAACGCCGAGCTGGAGGTCCTGGGCCACCTCAACCAGCCCATGGACGTCCGGGAGGGCCCGGTCGCGGTCTTCGAGCAAGTCCTCGCCATGGCCGCGAAGCTGCGCGACTCGGGGCTCGCCGAGGGCTTCGACGGGGCGGGCATCGGCGTGCCGGGGCCCGTCCGCTTCCCCGAGGGAGTCCCCGTCGCCCCGCCGATCATGCCGGGCTGGGACGGCTTCCCCGTACGGGAGGCGCTCAGTCAGGAGCTCGGCTGCCCGGTCATGGTCGACAACGACGTGAACCTGATGGCGACGGGGGAGCAGCACGCGGGCGTCGCCCGCTCCGTGGGCGACTTCCTGTGCGTGAAGATCGGCACCGGCATCGGCTGCGGCATCGTCGTCGGCGGCGAGGTGTACCGGGGCACGACCGGCAGCGCCGGCGACATCGGCCACATCCAGTCCGAGCCCGAAGGCCGCCCCTGTGCCTGCGGCAACCGGGGCTGCCTGGAGGCCTACTTCAGCGGCGCGGCACTCGCCCGTGACGCGAAGGAGGCCGCCCAGCAGGGCCGTTCACCCGAGCTCGCCGCCCGTCTCGAGGCGGCCGGGACGCTCACGGCCGCCGACGTCGCCGCGGCGGCCGCCGCCGGCGACCCCACCGCGCTCGACCTGATCCGCGTCGGCGGCACCCGCGCGGGCCAGGTCATCGCGGGCCTCGTCAGCTTCTTCAACCCGGGCCTCGTGGTGATCGGCGGCGGCGTCACGGGCCTCGGACACACCCTGCTCGCCGCGATCCGCACCCAGGTCTACCGCCAGTCGCTGCCGCTCGCGACCGGCAACCTCCCCATCGTCCTCGGAGAGCTCGGCCCCGCCGCCGGAGTCATCGGCGGCGCCCGGCTCATCAGCGACCACCTGTTCTCCCCGGCCTGACCGGCCCGCGGCGACCGGCCGTCCCGGCCCCCCCGCACGCTCCACCCGGCACGTACGACGCACACGGCGCTCACCCTGCTCTGCCCTGAAACCGGCCGCACCCGCGCGAGGGAACCGTCATGGCACCAGAACCACCGCTGCTCCGCATGTCCGGCATCACCAAGTCGTTCCCCGGCGTCCGCGCGCTCGACGGCGTGGACCTGCACGTACAGGCCGGTGAGGTGCACTGCCTGCTCGGCCAGAACGGGGCGGGCAAGTCCACCCTCATCAAGGTCCTCGCCGGGGCCCTCCAGCCCGACGGCGGCACCATCGCCTGGCGCGGCGAACAGGTCGCGCCGCGCTCGCCGATCGCCGCGATGCGGCTCGGCATCGCCACCATCTACCAGGAACTCGACCTGGTGGAGCACCTGTCCGTCGCCGAGAACGTCTTCCTCGGGCACGAGCCGACCGCGGCCGGTTTCGTGGTCCGGCCGGGCCGGGCCCGGGCCGCGACCGCCGCGCTGCTCACCCGGCTCGGCCACGCCGAGATCGACCCGGGGCGGCTGGTGGGCGACCTGTCCGCCGCCCAGCAGCAGATCGTGTCGATGGCCCGCGCCCTCTCCCACGACGTCCGCCTGATCGTCATGGACGAGCCGTCCGCGGCGCTCGACCCCGACGAGGTCGACAACCTCTTCCGCGTCATCGGCGACCTCACCGCCGAGGGCGTCGCCGTCGTCTACATCTCGCACCGGCTGGAGGAGATCCGCCGCATCGGCGACCGCGTCACCGTCCTGAAGGACGGCCGTGCCGTCGCCGTCGGGCTGCCCGCGAAGCAGACGCCCACGCGCGAGATCGTCGCGCTGATGACGGGCCGCACCGTCGAGTACGCCTTCCCCGAGCGCGCGCCCGCCGACCGCGCCCCGGCGCCGCCCGAGCCCGTCCTCACCGTCCACGGCCTCGCCCGGCACGGCGAGTTCGCACCCCTCGACCTGGAACTGCGCCCCGGCGAGATCGTCGGACTCGCCGGGCTCGTCGGCTCCGGACGCTCGGAGATCCTGGAGACCGTCTACGGCGCGCGCAGGCCCACCGCCGGACACGTCCGCGTCGACGGCAGGCCGCTGCGGCCGGGCAGCGTCCGCGCGGCCGTGCGCGCCGGGCTCGGCCTCGCCCCCGAGGAGCGCAAGGCCCAGGCCCTGCTGATGCTGGAGTCCGTGACGCGCAACGTCTCGGTCTCCTCCATGTCCCGCTTCGCGCGCGGCGGCTGGCTGGACCGGGGCGCGGAGCGCGCCGCCGCCCGCGCCGCCACCCGGGAGCTGTCGCTCCGGCCCGACAACCCGTCCGTACCCGTACGCACCCTGTCCGGCGGCAACCAGCAGAAGGCCGTGCTCGCCCGCTGGCTGCTGCGCGGCTGCCGGGTCCTGCTGCTCGACGAGCCGACGCGCGGCGTCGACGTCGGCGCCCGCGCGGAGCTGTACGCCGTCGTACGCCGCCTCGCCGACGAGGGCCTCGCCGTGCTGCTCGTCTCCAGCGAGGTGCCCGAGGTCCTCGGCCTCGCGGACCGCGTCCTGGTGCTCCGCGAGGGCCACGTCGTCCACACGGCCCGCGCGGACGACCTCGACGAACACCGGGTGCTCGACCTCGTCCTGGGGTCGGGGAGGGCCGGCGGGGCCGGTGTGCCCGGTGGCGCGGGCAGGTCCGGGACCGGTCCCGGCGCACCGGAAGACACCGTCACCACCGAAGGGAGCCCGGCGCCATGACGCAGCCCGCCTCGCCCGCCCGGCCCGTGACCGAGAAGAGCCCGCCGCCGGACGGCGCGCCCAGCCCCTTGCGGGCTCTCGCCGCCCGCGCCGACCTGCGGACCCTGTCCCTGCTCGGCGTCCTCGCCGCCCTCGTGGTGATCGGCGGCGTCACCCAGCCCGAGGCGTTCCTCGACACCGACAACCTCCAGCTCGTCCTCACCCAGGCGTCCGTCATCGGCGTGGTCACCGTCGGCATGACCTTCGTCATCATCTCCGGCGGCATCGACCTGTCCGTCGGCGCGATCGTCGCGCTCGCGTCGGTGTGGGCGACCACGGTCGCCACCCAGGAGTACGGCTTCGCCGGCATCCTCTTCACGGCCGTCGTCGTCGGCCTCGGCTGCGGGCTCGTCAACGGCCTGCTCATCGCGTACGGCGGCATGGTGCCGTTCATCGCGACGCTCGCCATGCTGGCGTCGGGCCGCGGCCTCGCCCTGGAGATCACCGACGGCAAGACCCAGATGGTCACCGTGGACGGCGTCCTGAGACTCGGCGAGCGCGACGCGTACGTCCTCGGTGTACCGCCCCTGGTGCTGGTCTTCGCCGCGGTGACCGTCGTCGGCTGGCTGCTGCTCAACCGCACCACCTTCGGCCGCCGCTCGGTCGCGGTCGGCGGCAACGCGGAGGCGGCCCGCCTGGCCGGCATCGACGTACGCCGGCAGCGGCTCTACCTCTACCTGCTGTCCGGCCTGTGCTGCGGCATCGCGGCCTTCCTGCTCGTGGTCCTGTCCGGCTCCGGCCAGAACACCAACGGCAACCTGTACGAACTCGACGCCATCGCCGCCGCGATCATCGGCGGCACCCTGCTCAGCGGCGGGCGCGGCACCATCACCGGCTCCGTGCTCGGCGTGCTGATCTTCACCACGATCACCAACATCTTCGCGCTCAACAACCTGGAGACCGCCGTCCAGCAGATCGCCAAGGGCGCGATCATCGTCGCCGCCGTCCTGGTCCAGCGCCGGGCCTCCACCACGTAAGGGGTCACCGCCATGCCACCGATCACGAGCCGCAGAGGGCTGCTCATGGGCGCGGCCGCCGTGTCCGCGGGCGCCGTCCTGACGGGCTGCACCAGCAACGAGCCGAAGGAGTCCGACGACGGCCCGGCCAGGAACGACCAGGCCGTCGCCGACGACAAGCCGGGCAAGGAGGTGACCATCGGCTTCGCCGGACCGCAGGCCGACCACGGGTGGCTGAACGCCATCAACGACAACGCCAAGCGGCGGGCGGAGAAGTACCAGGACGTCACCCTGGAGCTCACCGAGGGCTCCAACGACACCGCCGCCCAGATCGGCCAGGTGGAGACCCTCATCAACAAGAAGGTCGACGTCCTCGTCGTCCTGCCCGCCGACGGCAAGGCCCTCACCCAGGTCGGCCTGAAGGCCATGAAGGCCGGGATCCCCGTGGTCAACCTCGACCGGGTCTTCGCCTCCGCGCAGGCCTACCGCTGCTGGATCGGCGGCGACAACTACGGCATGGGCCTCAGCGCCGGGCACTACATCGGCGAGCAGCTCAAGCACAAGGAGAACGCCCGCGTCGTCGAGCTCGCCGGGCTCGACAACCTGGAGCTGACGAAGCAGCGCACCAAGGGCTTCGACGACGCCCTGAAGAACTACCCGAACGTCAAGAAGGTCGCCCGCCAGGCCGCCGAGTTCACCGTCGAGTCCGGCCAGGCGAAGATGTCGCAGCTCCTCCAGGCGCAGAAGGACTTCGACGCCCTGTGGAACCACGACGACGACCAGGGTGTCGGCGCCCTGCGCGCCGTCAAGCAGGCCGGGCGCGACGACTTCCTGATGGTCGGCGGCGCGGGCGCGCTCTCCGCGTTCCAGGAGATCAAGGCCGACCGGGGCGTGCTGAAGGCCACCGTCCTGTACCCGCCGACGATGGCCGCGTCCGCGATCGACCTGGCCCGCGCGCTCGGCCAGGGCAAGGGCGTCGGCGGCATGGCCGAGTTCGAGATCCCGGCCTCCATCACGCTCTACTCGGCCGTCGTCGACAAGGACAACGTCGACCAGTACATGTCCACCGGCTTCAAGTGAGGCGGCCCACCGCCACCGCGCCCCGCGGAGCGGGCGTCGAGCAGGTCGTACAGGTCGAGCGGGAGGAGTTGGCGCATGAGTGAGACGGAGCACGAGGCCGCCGCGGGGGGCGCTGTCGGGGCCGGGGCCGGGGCCGGGTCGGCGGCCGACCAGGGCGCCGTGGCCGCGTCCGGGCCGGGGGCCGCGGCGGTGTCCGGTCCGCAGACGGTGGTGTCCGGCCCGGAGACGGCGGTGTCCGGCCCGGAGACGGCGGTGTCCGGCCCGGGGAGCGTGCGGCGCCACATCGGCGTGGGCATGGTCGGCTACGCCTTCATGGGCGCCGCCCACTCCCAGGGCTGGCGGACCGTGGGACACGTCTTCGACCTGCCGGTCGGCGCGCGGCTCGCGGCGGTCTGCGGCCGCGACGGCGCCGCCGTGCGCGCCGCCGCCGACCGGCTCGGCTGGGCGGCCGCCGAGACCGACTGGCGTGCCCTCGTCGCCCGGGACGACGTCGGCCTCGTCGACATCTGCACCCCCGGCGACAGCCACGCGGAGATCGCGATCGCCGCGCTGGAGGCGGGCAAGCACGTGCTGTGCGAGAAGCCGCTCGCCAACACCGTCGAGGAGGCCGAGGCCATGGCCGCCGCCGCCGAACGGGCCCGCGCGCGGGGCCAGGTGGCGATGGTCGGCTTCAACTACCGCCGCGTACCCGCGCTGGCGCTGGCCCGCCGCCTCGTCGCCGAGGGCCGCCTCGGCGCGCTGCGGCACGCGCGGTTCACCTACCTCCAGGACTGGCTGGTCGACCCCGGCTTCCCGCTGACCTGGCGGCTGCGCAAGGACCGGGCGGGCTCGGGCGCCCTCGGCGACCTCGGCGCGCACATCGTGGACCTCGCGCAGTACCTCACGGGCGAGGCCGTCGCGGGCGTCTCCGCGCTGACCGAGACGTTCGTACGGGAACGGCCGCTGGCCGGCGGTGCGGGGGCGGGGGCCGCGGGCGGCGCGGACCCGGCGGGGGCTGCGGACGGCAGGGGTTCGGGTGCTGCCGGTGGTCCGGGTTCGGGTGCTGCCGGTGGCTTGGGCGCGGGTGCTCCTGGCGGCCCGGGGGCGGCGGGCGGTGCGGGTGCCGGAGCCGGAGGAGCTGGAGCCGGGGGAGCCGGAGCCGGGGAAGCCGGAGTGGGGACCGGACGAGCCGGTGCGGGCGTCGGCGCGGGTACGGGTGCGGGTGCAGGTGCCGGTGCAGGTGCCGGTGCGGGTCCGGGTGTCGGTGCGGGTGCGGCCGTCGGCCAGGTCACGGTCGACGACGCGGCCGTGTTCACCGCGCGGTTCCCCTCCGGAGCCCTCGCCACCTTCGAGGCCACGCGGTGCGCGGCGGGCCGCAAGAACGCCCTGCGCCTCGAACTCAACGGCTCCGACGGCTCCCTGGCCTTCGACCTGGAACGCCTCAACGAACTCTCCTTCCACGACCACACCGCGCCCGCCGCCTCGGCCGGCTTCCGCCGCATCCTCGTCACCGAGCCCGACCACCCCTACCTGGACGCCTGGTGGCCGCCCGGCCACGGCCTCGGCTACGAGCACTCCTTCGTGCACCAGGCCCGCGACCTGCTGCACGCCGTCGCCACCGGCACCACGCCCGAACCCTCCTTCGCCGACGGGCTCGCGGTGCAGCGGGTGCTGGCCGCGGTGGAGGAGAGCGCGGCGAAGAACTCCGTGTACACCCCGGTCGTGGCCTGAGCCCGCCCGTGGCCTGCATCCGCTCGGGCCTGCGTCCGCTCGTGGCCTGAGCCCGCTCCCGCCCCGCGGCCCGCCGCGGCCGACGACTCCGAAGGGACCCGCCATGCCCCGCCCGTTCACGCTCTTCACCGGCCAGTGGGCCGACCTGCCCCTGGAGGAGGTCTGCTCCCTGGCCCGCGACTTCGGCTACGACGGCCTCGAACTCGCCTGCTGGGGCGACCACTTCGAGGTCGACAAGGCCCTCGCCGACCCGGCGTACGTCGAAGGCCGCCATGCGCTGCTCGACAAGTACGGCCTCACATGCTGGGCGATCTCCAACCACCTCGTCGGCCAGGCGGTGTGCGACGCCATCATCGACGAGCGCCACCGCGCGATCCTGCCCGCCCGCGTCTGGGGCGACGGCGACGCGGAGGGCGTACGCCGCCGGGCCGCCGCCGAGATGGCCGACACGGCGCGCGCCGCCGCGGCCTTCGGGGTCACCACGGTGGTCGGCTTCACCGGCTCCGCGATCTGGCACCTGGTGGCGATGTTCCCGCCCGTCCCGGAGTCGATGATCGAACGCGGCTACGAGGACTTCGCCGAGCGCTGGAACCCGGTCCTCGACGTGTTCGACGCGCAGGGCGTCCGCTTCGCGCACGAGGTCCACCCGAGCGAGATCGCGTACGACTACTGGACGACGCACAAGGCCCTGGCCGCCGTCGACCACCGGCCGGCCTTCGGGCTCAACTTCGACCCCTCCCACTTCGTCTGGCAGGACCTGGACCCGGTGGGCTTCCTCTGGGACTTCCGCGACCGGATCTACCACGTCGACTGCAAGGAGGCCCGGCGCCGCCTGGACGGCCGCAACGGCCGCCTCGGCTCCCACCTGCCGTGGGGCGATCCCCGGCGCGGCTGGGACTTCGTCTCGGCGGGCCACGGGGACGTCCCCTGGGAGGACGTCTTCCGCATGCTCCGCTCCATCGCCTACGAGGGTCCCGTCTCGGTGGAGTGGGAGGACGCGGGCATGGACCGCCTCCAGGGCGCCCCCGAGGCACTGCGCCGCCTCAAGGCGTACGACTTCGAGCCCCCGACCGCATCCTTCGACGCGGCGTTCGCCCGTTAGGGCCGCGCCCGCGCGGGGCGCCCCAGTCCCGCCCCTTTCCCGAAACCAAGGGCTGCCGCCCCTGGACCCCGCCTTTGTCGCGCTGACGCGCTCGTCCTCAAACGCCGGACGGGCTGACGACATGTCGCTCCGGGCCGACGATGTGCAGCCGTGGCCGCACCGGAGATCCGCCAGCCCGTCCGGCGTTTGAGGACAAGGCGCGGAGCGCCGGAAACGGGGGTCTAGGGGGCGGAGCCCCCTGGTTTCGGGAAAGGGGTGGGCCTGGGGCGCCCCGCGACGGCCCGGCCCCGCCAACTTTGTCCCGCCCAAGGAAGAAGCCCCACGCACCTCCTGCGCAAGGACTACCCGTCACGGACAAACATGGCTACCGTCCCTGATGTGTACAGGACATAACCCTCCCGGGGTGACGGCGCACCCCGGGCGCCCGCACCCCCCGGCACCACCGTCCCCCACCGGAGGACCCCGTGCACAGACCGCGCCCGAGAACCCGCAAGCCCCTGGCCCTGCTCACCGGCACCCTCCTCACCACCGCCACGCTCACCCTCGCCACCCCGCCCAGCGCGGCCCAACCCGCCGCGCAGCCGCGCGCGGAGGACTTCCAGCAGGTCACCCTCGCCAAGGGGGAGCCGGAGACGGGCGAGCCCATGACGCTCGCCGTCCTCCCCGACCGCTCGGTCCTGCACACCTCCCGCGACGGTACGGTCCGCCGTACCGACGCCGCCGGCGTGACGCGGGTGGCGGGCAGGATCCCGGTCTACACGCACGACGAAGAGGGCCTGCAAGGCATCGCCCTCGACCCCGGCTTCCGCAAGAACCGGGCCGTCTACCTCTACTACGCCCCGCCCCTGTCCACCCCGCCGGGCGACGCGCCCAACGACGGCACGGCGGCGGACTTCAAGAAGTTCGACGGCGTCAACCGCCTGTCCCGCTTCGTGCTCAAGGCCGACGGCACGCTGGACACGGCCAGTGAGAAGAAGGTCCTCGACGTCCCCGCGAGCCGCGGCATCTGCTGCCACGTCGGCGGCGACATCGACTTCGACAAGCAGGGCAACCTGTACCTGTCGACGGGCGACGACTCCAACCCCTTCGCCTCCGACGGCTACACCCCCATCGACGAGCGCCCCACCCGCAACCCCGCGTACGACGCCCAGCGCACCTCCGCCAACACCAACGACCTGCGCGGCAAGATCCTCCGCATCAAGGTCAGGAGCGACGGCTCGTACTCCATCCCCCGCGGCAACCTCTTCGCCAAGGGCACCAGGAAGACCCGGCCCGAGATCTATGCGATGGGCTTCCGCAACCCGTTCCGGATGAGCGTCGACAAGCCCACCGGCATCGTGTACGTCGGCGACTACGGCCCCGACGCCGGCACGGCCGACCCGAAGCGCGGCCCTGCCGGACAGGTCGAGTTCACCCGCGTCACCAGGCCCGGCAACTACGGC
This sequence comes from Streptomyces sp. CC224B, assembly GCF_030010595.1. Taxonomy (NCBI): domain Bacteria; kingdom Bacillati; phylum Actinomycetota; class Actinomycetes; order Kitasatosporales; family Streptomycetaceae; genus Streptomyces; species Streptomyces sp. CC224B. Next base: position 29,097 of record NZ_JASCXL010000035.1, read on the forward strand.
TGGCCGTACTGCACCGGCAAGAACGACGCCTACGTCGATCACGACTTCGCCACCGGCACCTCCGGCGCGGCCTTCGACTGCGCCGCACCCAGGAACGAGTCGCCGCGCAACACCGGCCTGACCGCCCTGCCGCCCGCGCAGCCCGCGTGGATCCCGTACGACGGCGGCTCCGTACCGGAGTTCGGCACGGGCTCCGAGTCCCCGATGGGCGGCCCGGTCTACCGCTACGACGCGCAACTGGACTCGCCGGTCAAGTTCCCGCAGGCGTACGACGGGGACTTCTTCGCGGGGGAGTTCGGGCGGCGCTGGATCAAGCGCATCGAGCACGGCGGCGACGGCACCGTGACGTCCATCAACGCCTTCCCGTGGAAGGGCACCCAGGTGATGGACATGGAGTTCGGCCCGGACGGCGCGCTGTACGTCCTCGACTACGGCACCGGCTTCTTCAACGGCGACGAGAACTCCGCCCTCTACCGCATCGAGAACGCCACCGGCGGCCACTCGCCCGTCGTGGAGGCCGCCGCGTCGGTGACCAGCGGCCAGGCCCCGCTGAGAACCCAGTTCACCGCCGAGGCGACGGACGCCGACGGCGACACCCTGACGTACGCGTGGGACTTCGGCGACGGCACCACCTCCACCGAGCAGAACCCCACGCACACGTACGACAAGAACGGCACCTACACCGCCACCGTCACCGCCAAGGACCCCTCCGGCCGCACCGGCACCGCCAGCGCGCACGTCACCGTCGGCAACACCGCGCCGACCGTGGAACTGCAGCTCCCCGGTGACGGGCAGCTCTTCACCTTCGGCGACAAGGTGCCGTTCAAGGTGACGGTGACCGACCCGGAGGACGGGCCCGTCGACTGCTCCAAGGTCAAGGTCACCCACATCCTCGGCCACGACAGCCACGGCCACCCCGTCACCTCCGCCAACGGCTGCGAGGGCACCCTGCAGACCTCCGCGGACAGCGAGCACGACCCGAACGCCAACATCTTCGGGGTCTTCGACGCCGAGTACACCGACCAGGGCGCGAACGGCCAGCCCCCGCTGACCACCCACGACCAGAACGTCACCCAGACCAGGCTCCGCCAGGCCGAGCACCACGGCGACTCCCAGGGCGTGCGCGTCGTCAGCCACACCCCGGCCCACGGCGGCAGGACGGTCGGCGACATCCACCACGGCGACTGGATCTCCTTCACGCCGTACCTCCTCGACAACGCCACCAAGCTGACCGCGCGCGTCGCCTCGGCCGGCTCCGGCGGCACCCTGGAGGTCCGCGCGGGCGCGCCCGACGGGACGCTGCTCGGCAGCGCCCAGGTCACCCCGACGGGCTCCTGGGAGACGTACACCGACGTCAGCACGGCCCTCACGGGCGCACCCGCCTCCACCACGACGCTCTTCCTCGTCTTCAAGGGCACGGGCACGGGCGCGCTGTACGACGTCGACGACTTCACCTTCACCACGAGCTGAGAGGGAGGCACCGTGATGCGCGCACGCGCGCGGCTCGCCGTCGCCACGGCGGCCGCCACCCTGCTGATCGGGTGCGCGTCGGGGCCGACGTCCGCCGACCCGGGGCCGGACCGGTCGGGCCCCGGCAAGGACGGCGGACGCGTCCTGGTCTTCTCCAAGACCGCCGGCTTCCGCCACGACTCGATCCCGGACGGCATCGCCGCCGTCAAGGCCCTCGGCGCCGCCCACGGCTTCTCCGTCGACGCGACGGAGAACGCCGCGGCCTTCACCCGCAAGAACCTCGCCCGCTACGACGCCGTCGTCTGGCTCTCCACCACCGGCGACGTCCTGAACACCCGGCAGCAGGGCGCCTTCGAGCAGTACGTCCGCGCGGGCGGCGGTTACGTCGGCGTCCACGCGGCGGCCGACACCGAGTACGACTGGCCCTTCTACGGTGCCCTCGCGGGCGCCTACTTCCGGTCCCACCCCGCGGTCCAACGCGCCAGGATCACGGTCGAGGACCACGCCCACCCGGCCACCGCCCACCTCGGCGCCGACTGGCACCGCACCGACGAGTGGTACGACTACCGCTCCAACCCGCGCGAGCGGGCCCGGGTGCTCGCCTCCCTCGACGAGTCGTCGTACAGCGGCGGCACGATGGGCGGCGACCACCCCATCGCCTGGTGCCAGGCGTCCGTCGCGGGCACGGCAGGCCGGTCGTTCTACACCGGCGGCGGCCACACCAAGGAGTCGTACGCCGAACCCGCCTTCCGCCAGCACCTCCTCGGCGGCATCCGCTACGCCACCGGCGCCGCCCACGCCGACTGCCGCCCCGAGCGCGGCCACACCCCGCTCTTCGACGGCAGCGAGGCCTCGCTGGCGAAGTGGAAACAGGCCGGGCCCGGCTCCTTCGCCCTGAAGGACGACGGAACCCTCACCTCCGTCGGCGGCATGGGCATGCTCTGGTACGCGGACCGGTCCTTCGGCTCGTACTCGCTCAAGCTCGACTGGCGGATGAGCGGCGCCGACAAGGACGACAACTCCGGGGTCTTCGTGGGCTTCCCGCCCTCCGACGACCCCTGGTCGGCCGTGCACCACGGCTACGAGATCCAGATCGACGCCACCGACGTCCCGGAGAAGACCACCGGCTCCGTCTACGGCTTCCGGTCGGCCGACCTCGCCGCCCGCGACCGCGCCCTGAACCCGCCGGGGGAGTGGAACACCTACGAGATCCGCGTCGAGGGCGAGCGCCTGCGCCTGTGGCTCAACGGCGTCCTGATCAACGACTTCACCAACACGGACCCGGCGCGGAGCCTGCGCGACGGCCACATCGGCATCCAGAACCACGGCGCCGACGACGAGGTCGCGTTCCGCGACATCCGGCTGCGGGAACTGCCCACGGGCCGGACCGCGCCGGAACCCGATCCCGCCACCGCCACCACCCTGCGGCCCGTTGCCCACACCGGCCCCACCGCTCACGGCAGCCCCATGGCCCAGGGCGACCCCGCGGCTCGCGGCGGCTTCGCGGCCGGCCGCCTCGCGGTGGACGGTCGTCTCGCGGCCGGGAGCGGGGGCGCGTCCGGGGCCGCAGGGCCCGGCGCCCGATAGACGGCGGTGGGCGGAGGACGCCGGACCTCCGCCCACCGTCTTGTCACCGTCCCGCCCGCACCGCGAGGCATGGGTGACGAGTGAGGACCGAGCGAGTGCGCGCACGACCCGTGCGCGCGGACAGGAGGCAGCCGTGTCCAGTACTGCTACCGCGGACCGCGTCGGGGTGTGGCTGATCGGCGCCCGGGGGTCGGTCGCGACGACGGCCGTCGCGGGCTGCGCGGCGATGGCGGCGGGCCTGCACCCGCCCACCGGCATGGCCACGGAGACCCCGGCCTTCGCCGACGCCGGACTGCCCGCCCTGTCCGCACTCGTCTTCGGCGGCCACGACGTCGTGGAGTGCCCCCTCCCCAAGCGCGCCGAACAACTCGCCGCCGGGGGAGTCCTGCCCCACGACCTCCCCCTGGCCGTCCGCGCCGAACTCCTCGCCGCCGACGCCGAGATACGCCCCGGCGGCCCCCACCCCGGCGACACCCGCACCGACGAGGACCTCATCACGGCCTTCACCTCCGACATCCTGGACTTCCTCCGCCGCCGGAACCTCACCCGGGCGGTCGTCGTGAACGTGGCCTCCACGGAACCGGCCCCGGCGACTGCCCTCTCCGGCGCGGCGAGACCGTCCCCTCCGGGGGCAGGCTCCGGCCCGGCGAGAGAGCCCCGGGAGCCGGGAGCGTCCGTGGAGCCCCCGGAGCCCGGTGGGCCTGGAGAGCCGCTAGTGCCCGGTGAGCCTGGAGAGCCTCCAGCGCCTGGTGAGCCCAGTGAGCCCGGTGAGCCTGGAGAGCCTCCAGCGCCTGGTGAGCCCAGTGAGCCCGGTGAGCCTGGGGAGTCCGCAGGGCTTGGTGGGCCCGGTGGGTCTGGCCGGGGTGCGGCGTCCGGTGCGGGGAACGGCGGGGGGAGGCTGCCTGCCAGCTCCCTGTACGCGGCGGCGGCCCTGCGCGCCGGGTGCTCCTACGTGAACTTCACCCCCTCCACCGGTCTCCACCACCCGGCCCTGACGGCCCTCGCCACCTCCGCCGGCCTGCCCCACGCGGGGCGGGACGGCAAGACGGGCCAGACCCTGCTGCGCTCCGTACTCGGCCCGATGTTCGCCCACCGGGCCCTGGTGGTCCGCGCCTGGTCCGGCACCAACCTCCTCGGCGGCGGCGACGGTGCCGCCCTCGCCGACCCGCGCGCGGCCGCCGCCAAGAACGCGGGCAAGGAGCGCGTCCTCGCCGACACCCTCGGCGCCGTCCCCGAGGGCGAGGTCCACATCGACGACGTGCCCGCCCTCGGCGACTGGAAGACGGCCTGGGACCACATCGCCTTCGAGGGCTTCCTCGGCACCCGCATGACGCTCCAGACCACCTGGCAGGGCTGCGACTCCGCCCTCGCCGCCCCCTTGGTCCTCGACCTGGCCCGCCTCCTCTCCCGCGCCCACGAGCGCGGCCTCACCGGCCCCCGCCCGGAACTCGCCTTCTACTTCAAGGACCCCGACCCCGGCGCGCCCGCGGGCCTCGCCGACCAGTACGCCGCTCTCGTCGCCTTCGCCGCCCGGCTCCGGGAACGGGGTGAGTGACACATGCCGAACCTCCGCGCACACACCCGTGCCTGGGCCGAACTCCTGCGCCTGCCCGCCCTGTTCACCGTCCCGGGCGACGCCCTCGCCGGTGCCGCCGCGACCGGCCTGCGCCCCGGCCGGGGCACCGCCCTCGCTCTCACCTCCTCCCTCTGCCTGTACGAGGCGGGCATGGCCCTCAACGACTGGGCCGACCGCACCGAGGACGCCGTGGACCGCCCCCACCGTCCCCTCCCGTCCGGCCGCGTCGCTCCCGCCGCCGCGCTCACGGCCGCCGCGGCCCTCACAGCGGCGGGCCTGAGCCTGGCCGCCCGGGCGGGCCGCCCCGTCCTGACGGTGGCCACCGCCCTCGCCGGCACGGTCTGGGCCTACGACCTGTCCCTCAAACACACCAAGGCCGGTCCCACCGCCATGGCCACGGCGCGTGCCCTGGACGTCCTCCTCGGCGCGACCGCCACGGCCACGGCTCCCACGCACCGCACCGGCGGCACCCCCGGCGACGGCACCGCGGCCCGGGGCGTCCACGGGGGCCCGGGCCCGGTGGCCTCCGCGCTGCCCGCCGCCCTGGCCGTCGGCGCCCACACCCTCGCCGTCACCTCCGTCTCCCGGCACGAGACCCGAGGCGGGTCCACCGCCGCTCCCTTGGGCGCGCTCGCCACGGCCCTTTCCCTGAGCCACGCGGTGGCCCGGCCCTGGCGCGCCGCTGTCAGCACTCGTGACCTGGCCCGGGCAGGTCTCGCCGCCGCCTACCTCACCACCGCCGGCCGTCCCTTCCTGCACGCGGCCCTCAACCCGTCACCTCCCTTGACCCAACGCGCCGTCGGCGGAGGCATCCGTGCCCTGATCCCCCTCCAGGCAGCCCTGGCCGCACGCTCCGGCGCTCCCGTCACCGCCCTGCTCACCGCAGCCCTGGCCCCGGCCGCCCGCCACTTCGCCCGCCTGGTGAGCGTCACATGACGCCCCGGAACGAATGGCCCCCGGCCGGGGGCGGCGGCGATGGACGGCTTCCCGCCGGCGTCCGGCGGCCCCAGGGCCCGGCGAGGCCGGGCGCCCCCGGCGGCCTCCGCTTCGGCTACGGCACCAACGGCCTCACCGACCTTCGGCTCGACGACGCCCTCGGCCTCCTCGCCGACCTGGGCTATGCCGGTGTCGGGCTCACCCTCGACCACATGCACCTCGACCCGCTCGCTCCCGACCTGGCCGCCCGCACCCGGCGGCTGGCCCGGCGGCTGGACCGGCTGGGGCTGGCGGTCACCGTCGAGACAGGCGCCCGCTATGTGCTCGACCCGCGCCACAAGCACGGTCCCTCGCTGCTCGACCCCGACCCGCGGCGCCGGGCCGAGCGGGTCCGCCTCCTCACCCGGGCCGTGCACGTCGCCGCCGACCTGGGCGCGCACGCCGTGCACTGCTTCAGCGGCAGCACACCCCACGGCACCCCGGAGCACACGGCCTGGGCGCGGCTCGCCGACGTCCTCACGCCCGTCCTGGACGCCGCGGCCGCCGCGTCCGTGCCGCTCGCCGTCGAACCGGAGCCCGGCCACCTCCTCGCCACCCTCGCCCACTTCCACCACCTCCGTCACCTCCTCGACGACCCCGAACCCCTGGGCCTGACCCTCGACATCGGGCACTGCCAGTGCCTCGAACCCCTCCCACCCGCCGACTGCGTACGCGCCGCCGCACCCTGGCTGCGGCACGTCCAGATCGAGGACATGCGCCGCGGGGCTCACGAGCACCTGCCCTTCGGCGACGGCGAGATCGACTTCCCGCCCGTCCTTCGCGCCCTCACCGACAGCGGCTACCAGGGCTTGACCGTCGTCGAGCTGCCCCGCCACTCCCACGCGGGCCCCCAACTGGCCGAGCAGTCCCTGGACTTCCTCCGCCGGGCCGCCGCCGTCGCCCGGGCACGTGCTCCCGGGCACTGCACCTCCGCTGCTTCCGCCTCCTCTTCCGCCACCGCCGTTCCTTCCGCTTCCGGTTCCGCCGCCTCGGGGACGGCCCACGACGCCGCGTCACCCCCAGGAGGAACCCCGTGACCGACTCGTCCGCCGTCGCCGACCTCCGCTCCCGTCTCGACGCCGCCCTCGGCGGAGCCGCCCGCGCCTGGCTCGACCAGGCCACCGCCGAGGCCGCCGCGCACCCCTCTGCCGATGCCGATGCCGATGCCGAGGACGCCCGGCCGGCCGTCCGCCAGGCCGCCCCGCCCACCTGGGAGATGCGCTTCGCCGAAGCCGGGCGACGCTGTGGCACCGAGCACGCCGACGCCGCCCGGCTGCTCCTGCTGCACACCGCCCGCGCGGACCGGACCACCCTCGCCCGCCTCTACGACCAGGGCACCGCCGCCGAACGCCGCGCCGTCCTACGCGCCCTGCCGCTGCTGGTACCGGGCCCGGACGCCCTGCCCCTGGTCGAGGACGCCCTGCGCACCAACGACACCCGCCTGATCGCCGCCGCCCTCGGCCCGTACGCCGCCGCGCACCTCCCTCCGCACGCCTGGCGGCACGCCCTCCTGAAGTGCCTGTTCACCGGCGTGCCCGTGGACACCGTCGCCGACCTGGAACGCCGCGCCCGCGCCGACACCGAACTGGCCCGGATGCTCGTCGACTACGCGGACGAGCGCACCGCCGCCGGCCGCCCCGTCCCCGCCGATCTCCACCGCGTCCTGGCCCTGACCGCCCCACCGGCACCCCCACCGGGCCCCCGGCGCGAGACGGCCCCCGCAGCCGTCGCCTCCCCATCGGCCCCTACCGGCGAGGAGCAGGAGTCCTGATGCGCATCTTCGACCCGCACATCCACATGACCTCCCGCACCACCGACGACTACCAGGCGATGTACGCCGCGGGCGTGCGCGCCGTCGTCGAGCCCGCCTTCTGGCTGGGGCAGCCCCGCACCTCGCCCGCGACCTTCGTCGACTACTTCGACTCCCTCCTCGGCTGGGAGCCCTTCCGCGCCGCCCAGTACGGCATCGCCCACCACTGCACCATCGCGCTCAACCCGAAGGAGGCGAACGACCCGCGCTGCACGCCCGTGCTCGACCTGCTGCCCCGGTACCTGGTGAAGGACAACGTCGTCGCCGTCGGGGAGATCGGCTACGACTCCATGACACCCGCCGAGGACACGGCCCTCGCGGCACAACTGGAGCTGGCCGTCGCACACGAGCTGCCCGCGCTCGTGCACACCCCGCACCGCGACAAGCTCGCGGGCCTGCGCCGCACCCTGGACGTCGTCAAGGAGTCGGCCCTGCCCATGGACCGGGTCCTCGTCGACCACCTCAACGAGACCACCGTCGAGGAGGCCAAGGACGCGGGGTGCTGGCTCGGCTTCTCCGTCTATCCCGACACCAAGGTGGACGAGGACCGGATGGTCGCGATCCTGCGCCGGTACGGCCCGGAGCGCGTCCTCGTCAACTCGGCCGCCGACTGGGGCAGGAGCGATCCCCTCAAGACCCGCAAGGTCGGTGACGCCATGCTCGGCGCCGGCTTCACCGAGGACGACGTCGACCGCGTCCTGTGGCGCAACCCGGTCGCCTTCTACGGCCTCAGCAACCGCCTCGTCCTGGACGTCGCGGCCACCGGCGCCACCCACGAGGGCAACTCCGTCCTGCGCGGCGGGGCGTGAGCCATGCGCTTCCGCCACCCCGACGGCTCCACCGTCCACCTCGCCTACTGCACCAACGTCCACCCGGCCGAGACCCTCCACGGCGTCCTCGCCCAGCTCCGCGACCACTGCGAACCCGTCCGCAGACGGCTCGGCCGCGACCGCATCGGCATCGGCCTCTGGCTCGCCAAGGACGCCGCCCACACGCTCGACTCCGACCCGGCCGCCCTGCGCGGACTGCGCGCCGAACTCGACCGGCGCGGCCTCGAAGTGGTCACCCTCAACGGCTTCCCGTACGACGGGTTCGGCGCCGGCGAGGTCAAGTACCGCGTGTACAAGCCGGACTGGGCAGACCCCGAGCGTCTGGAACACACCACCGCCCTGGCCCGCGTCCTCACCCGGCTGCTGCCCGACGACGTCACCGAAGGCACCATCTCCACCCTGCCGCTGGCCTGGCGCACCGCCTTCGGCGTGGACCGCGCCCGAGCGGCCCACGCAGCCCTGGCGACCCTCGGCCGGCGCCTGGACGCGCTCGCCGACCTCACCGGCAGGTCCGTCCGCGTCGGCCTCGAACCCGAACCCGGCTGCACCGTGGAGACCACCGGCGACGCCATCGAGCCCCTCACCGCGATCGGCCACGACCGCGTCGGCGTCTGTGTCGACACCTGCCATCTCGCCACCTCCTTCGAAGATCCGCGCACCGCGCTCGACGCCCTCGCCGTCGCGGGCGTCCCCGTCGTCAAGACCCAGCTCTCCGCCGCCCTGCACGCCGAACACCCCCATCTCCCCGCCGTACGCGCGGCTCTCGCCGCCTTCGACGAGCCCCGCTTCCTGCACCAGACCCGCACCGTGCCCCACGGCCCGCGCACGGCGACCGGCACGGCCCCCGCAGCCGCCGCCCTGCGCGGCACCGACGACCTCGGCGAGGCCCTCACCGGCGACGCCCTGCCCGACACGGCCCCCTGGCGCTCCCACTTCCACGTGCCGCTGCACGCGGCCCCCGCACCTCCTCTCACCTCCACGCTCCCGGTCCTCCAGGAGGCGCTCGCCCGTCTCGTCGGCGGGCCGCGCCCGCGCACCCACCACCTCGAGGTCGAGACCTACACCTGGCAGGCCCTCCCGCCCGGCCTGCGGCCGCGCGCCCGCGCCCAGCTCGCCGACGGCATCGCCGCCGAACTCGCCCTCGCCCGCGACCTCCTGACGGACCTCGGCCTGAAGGAACTGCCATGACCCCCTCCTCCGCCCCACGACGGCCGACCCCGCTGCTCGTCCTCGACGTCGTCGGCCTCACCCCCCGCCTGCTCGACCACATGCCGCACCTGGCCGCCCTGGGCGAGACGGGCTCCCAGGCCTCCCTGGGAACCGTCCTGCCCGCCGTCACGTGCGCCGCCCAGTCGACGTTCCTCACCGGCACCACCCCCGCCGAGCACGGCATCGTCGGCAACGGCTGGTACTTCCGCGAACTGGGCGACGTCCTGCTGTGGCGCCAGCACAACGGCCTCGTCGCGGGGGACAAGCTCTGGGACGCCGCCCGCCGCGCTCACCCCGGCTACACCGTCGCCAACATCTGCTGGTGGTACGCGATGGGCGCCGACACCGACCTCACCGTCACCCCCCGCCCCGTCTACTACGCCGACGGGCGCAAGGAACCCGACTGCTACACCCGGCCCCCGGCCCTGCACGACGAGCTGACCCGGAAACTCGGCACCTTCCCCCTCTTCCACTTCTGGGGCCCCGGCGCGGACATCGTGTCCAGCCGGTGGATCGTCGACGCCACCCGCCACATCGTCGCCACCCGCCACCCCGACCTCGTCCTGTGCTACCTCCCTCACCTCGACTACGACCTGCAGCGCTTCGGCCCCGACGACCCCCGCGCCCACCAGGCCGCCGCCGACCTGGACGCGGTGCTCGCCCCGCTCCTCGCCGACGCCGCCGCGGAGGGCCGCACCGTGGTCGCGCTGTCCGAGTACGGCATCACACCCGTGAGCCGCCCCGTCGACATCAACCGCGCGCTGCGCCGCGCCGGACTCCTGGAGGTCCACACCCAGGACGGCATGGAGTACCTCGACCCGATGGCGTCCAAGGCCTTCGCCGTCGCGGACCACCAGATCGCCCACGTCTACGTACGCCGCCCGGAAGACCTGGAGGCCACCCGCGCGGCGCTCGACGGCCTGCCCGGCATCGAGCAGGTCCTCGACGACGAAGGGAAGAAGGCCCACCACCTCGACCACCCCCGCTCGGGAGAGCTCGTCGCCATCGCCGCACCCGACGCCTGGTTCACGTACTACTACTGGCTCGACGACGCCCGCGCGCCCGACTTCGCGCAGCTCGTCGACATCCACCGCAAACCCGGCTACGACCCGGCCGAACTCTTCATGGACCCGGAGGACCCCTACGTCCGGCTCAAGGCCGTCGGCGCCCTCGCCCGCAAGAAGCTCGGCCTGCGGTACCGCATGGCGGTCGTGCCCCTCGACCCGTCACCGGTGCGGGGCAGCCATGGCCGCCTCCCGGCGGGCGAGGACCGTGACTCCGCGCCGCTCATTCTGTGCTCCACCCCCCGTGCCGTCTCCGGCCGCGTCGCGGCCACCGATGTGAAAGCGCTGCTGTTGCGGCTCGCGGGGCTCGGCTGAAGCCCGCTAGCGGTCACGCGGACGTGGCGTCGCCCGCGCCTCGCTCGGCAGCGGTGGCCCCGTCCGCGCCGCCCCGACCGGGCCACCTCGTCCCCGCGCATTCCACTGAACCAGAGGGCGCCGCCCCTGCCATCGGGGTCCGTCCCCCATCCCACCCTGACGCGTTCTTCGAACCCATCCCTGAGACAACCCTGACCCGACCCCACCTCGGGAGACCCCTATGACCCGCAAGCCCACACCCACACCCACGTCCGATCCCGACCTCGCCCGCAGACTGAGCAGGCGCGGCGTCCTCGGCGTCGCCGCGGGCGCCACCGCAGCGGCCCTCGCCGCCGCTGCCGCACCGGCCGCCGCCGCCACAGGCACCGCCCCGGGCACCACGGCCGCCGGCGCCACCCCCCGCCCGGCCGCCCACGGCCGGGGCCGCGGCCGCCCCGTGCTGCCGCCCGGCCGTCTCGGCGTCCAGCTCTACAGCCTCCGCGACAAGGTCTCCACCCTCGGCTTCGCCACCGTCTTCGCCGAGCTGAAGAAGTACGGGTACGACGAGGTCGAGTTCGCCGGATACACCCAGGGCGCTGCGGGTCCCATCACCCTCGCCCAGCTCCGGAAGCTGACCCGCGACCACGGGCTCCGCGCGATCGGCAGCCACGTCGGCTACCACGACGACGGCAACCCGAACGCGTACACGTTCGCGCAGAACCTCACCAAGGTCCTCGACGACGCAGAGGCCCTCGGCCTGAAGCACATCGGCACGGCGTCCGCCCCCTTCCGCCACGGGGCGACCGTCGACGCGTGGAAGCGGGCCGCCGAGGACTTCAACACGTACGGCGAGGCCGCCCGCGCCCGCGGCATGAGGTTCTACCAGCACAACCACGCCGAGGAGTTCTCCTTCGCCACGGACAAGCCGGGTGTGCGCCTCTACGACGTGCTGCTCGCCGAGACCGACCCCGACCTCGTGTACCTGGAGATGGACATCTACTGGGCGTACTGCGCGCAGTTCCGCTTCGGCAAGCAGGCCGACGGCACGCCCCGGCCGTTCGACCCGCTCGACTACGTGCTGCGGCGGCCGCACCGGTACCCGCTGTTCCACGTCAAGGACGGCATACGCGACGACTCCGCCCGGGACGGCTACCGCATGGTGGACGTCGGCGACGGCGACATCGACTACAGGAGGTTCCTGTCCCGGGTGACCGCCCGCACTCCCGGAGGGCGCCGCTACCACCACTGGCAGGCCGAGCACGACAACCCGGCCGACTCCTTCGCGTTCGCCCGCAAGTCCAGCGCCCATCTGCACGGGCTGCGCGAGCGCTGCGGGGCCTGAACAGCGACAGCGGGGCGCGGGGCACCGGCCGTCACCCGGTCCGGCCGGTTCCCACACGTCACCCTGTGCACGCGTACGCACACCGTCACCCAGGGTGAGAGGGCGGAACACCGAGGTCGGAGGCGGGAGACCGGTGCGGGGCGGCCCCACGTACCTGGCGGATACGCAGGTGAAAGGCACTCCGAAACCTTGGTATTGTTGTCTTCGTCGCCGCGGGGAAAACCCGCAAGGCGGCAGACACCTGGTCCGGGTGGCGGAATGGCAGACGCGCTAGCTTGAGGTGCTAGTGCCCTTTATCGGGCGTGGGGGTTCAAGTCCCCCCTCGGACACCAGTGAGAAACCCCAGTTGATCTGGGGTTTTTCTGTTTCTCCGGGTGGTTCGACGAGCCGCGTGCCCAGCAGGCGCCGCCCCCCGCCGCCCCCGCACCGCTCTGCCCGGCTCCGGGCGCCGACGTCGATTGTCAGTGGTCGGCCTTACTGTGCGTTCATGGACGAGAACTCGTGGGAGCCGAGGGCGGCCCGGTGCCGGCCCTCGCACCGCCGCGCGGTGTCCTCAGGGCACCAGCGTCCCCACCTGGCCCGTGGCCGTGAGGGTCGGGGAGGTGGTGTGCCGGGTCACGCCCGCGAGGAGTTCCGCTGCCGCGATGCCCGAGACGCGGGTCGCCCCGTGGGTGATCAGGTGGACGGCGCCGAGTGCGGCACCCGTCGGGACGCCCATCTCCACGACGACGGCGTCCGGCCGCAGGCGCAGCAGGCGGGCGAGGGCCTCCGACATCCAGCGGTGCCGGGCCGCGTCGCGTACGACCACCACGAGGGCCCGGCCGCGCGCCGGTGCGAGGGCGGACCGGTCCAGCACGTCGTCGGAGCCGCTGGCCTCGGGTTCCGTCAGCCGCACGGAGGTGGTGTCGGGGCGCAGCGCGCGCAGCGGGCCCGCCACTCCCCAGGGGGTGCCCCCGTCCACGGCCGGGTTCATCACCGGGGAGAGCTCCACGACGTGCGTGCCCGCGCCGAGCGGCAGCAGCGGCTCCGCGCCGGCCTCCGGGACCGGACCGGTGGCCGGGAAGCGCCGTCGGCCGAGGCGTACCGCCCGCCGCGCCGCCTCCAGGCCGACCTCGGAGCCGCCGCCCGTCCCCGTCCCTCGCGCCACGGTCCGCGACCACGCCCCCGACCAGGCCGCGAACGCCCGTACCCGCGTACTCGCCTCCGCGAGCCGGTCCTCCGGCAACCCGCCCTCCAGCACCGCCTTCACGAGCGCGTTGGCGAGCAGTTCCACGGTCGGCTGGTCGGCGTTCTCGCCGCCCACGCAGACCGCGTCCACGCCGCCCGCCACGGCCCTGACCGCGGCGCCGTCGATGCCGTACCGGTCGGTGACCGCGCCCATCTCGATGCCGTCCGTGACCACCATGCCGTCGAAGCCCAGCTCGCCGCGGAGCAGGTCCTCCAGGATGCGGGGGCTGAGCGTCGCGGGCAGCGCGGGGTCGTACGCCGGCACGAGGAGGTGCGCCGTCATGACGGCCCGTACGCCCGACTCCATCGCGGCGATGAACGGCGGCAGCGCGGTGCGCGCGATCTCCTCGGCCCCGCCGCCGACCTGCGGCAGGCCGAAGTGCGGGTCCACGACGGTGTCGCCGTGGCCGGGGAAGTGCTTGGCGCAGGCGGCGACCCCGGCGGACTGCAGGCCGCGGATCCAGGCGGCGGTGTGGCGGGAGACGACGTCCGTGCGGGCGCCGAAGGAGCGCACGCCGATGACCGGGTTCAGGGGGTTGGAGTTCACGTCGGCGCTGGGCGCGTAGTTCAGCGTGACGCCCGCCGCGTGGAGCTCGCGGCCGATGTCGTGGGCCACGCGCTCGGTGAGATCGATGTCGTCGACGGCGCCGAGGGCGAGGTTGCCCGGTCTGGAGGCGCCGGTCCACGCCTCCATGCGGGTCACGTCGCCCGCCTCCTCGTCGACGGCGATGATCAGGTCCGGGTTCTCGGCGCGCAGCGCGGCGGTCAGCACGGCGACCTGCTCCGGCGTGACGATGTTCCGGCCGAAGAGGACCACGGCGCCCAGCCCGTCGGCGATCCGGCGGCGCAGCCAGTCGGGGGGCGAGGTCGTACCCACGAACCCCGGTTGCAGCACGGAGTTGGCGAGTCGCTCCAGCGCCGGGTGACTGCTCGGGACCATGCCGGGACCTCCGGGGAAGACGGAAGAGCTGCGGAACTGGGGGTGCTGCGTGAGCCAGTGAGCCAGTGAGCCAGTGCGTTGGTGCCGTGCGGTGCCGTGCCGTGCCGTACGGTGCCGTGCCGTGCCCTGGCCCGTGTGTCCCGACGACCGGTGGCGCGGACTCGCCCCGCGTGTCTCCGTACCGGAGCGACTTGGTACAGGCCAATCGGATGTTGACTCAGCCCGTTTGAGGCTGTCAAGACATCCAACTGCCAGAAAACGGCAGGTGAACCGGCAGTCGGCGGGCGAGCACGGCCCGGCAGCGGCTGACGCTCTGCCTCCGCTTCGCCGCGCGGCCCGTCGCCACGAGGCGACCTTGTCGGACACCCGTTCCCGAGGTGGAATTCCCCTGACGGGCCGAGTCAGGCGAGCCGAGGAGGACCCTTGCGGCGGTACGAACTTGTCGGACGGCGCGACATCAGGCTGGTCACGGACGCCCCCGTGCCGGAGCCCGGACCGGGCCAGGTGCTCGTCCGCGTCCGGGCGTGCAGTGTCTGCAACCGCAGCGACCTCGCCTACTACCACTACTACGGCCTCCGGGACCACTGCGCGACCGGCTGCTACGGCCACGAGATCGCCGGGGTCGTCGAGGCCGTCGGGCCCGGCGTCACCCGGGTCGCGCCGGGGCGGCGCGTGTTCGTGCGCACCCCGCTGACCTCCGGGTACGCCGAGTTCGCCCTGGCGCGGGAGATAGCCGTCGGCGCGCTGCCCGACTCCGTCCCCTTCGAGCAGGGCTCCATGCTGCAACTGCTGCCGCTCGCCGTGCACGCCACGCGCGGCGTCACGCTCGGCGACCGGGTCGTGGTGATCGGGCAGGGGCCGGTCGGCCAGATGGCGTTGCGGATGGCGGTGTGGCGCGGCGCCGCGCACGTCACCGCCGTCGACCTCGACGCGTGGCGCCTGGAGCGCTCCACGCGGGCGGGGGCGGACGCCGTACGCCGGGTCGACGGCAGCGCGGCGCACCTGGCGGCGCTCAAGGCGGAGTTCGCGGCCGAGGGGGAGGAGTACGACGTGGCGGTCGACGCCGTCGGCACGCCCACGACCCTCAACGCCTGCGTCGACCTGGTCCGGCAGAACGGCCTGGTCGTCATGCTCGGCACCCACCACGTCGACACGCACGTCACCGTCGACCTCGTGACGTGGGAGCGCAAGGGCCTGC
Organism: Streptomyces sp. CC224B; assembly: GCF_030010595.1. NCBI lineage: Bacteria > Bacillati > Actinomycetota > Actinomycetes > Kitasatosporales > Streptomycetaceae > Streptomyces > Streptomyces sp. CC224B. Next base: position 44,619 of record NZ_JASCXL010000035.1, read on the forward strand.
GCGTGCACAGCTCGGCGGAGCCCGTGGACACCGCGCGCGCCGAGGCGCTGGCCGTCGCCGAACGCCTCGCCCTCCGCCGTACGGACCTCCTGCGCCTGCCCGACCTGCACACCCACACGTACGCCCTCGACGAGCTGCCCAAGGCGATGAAGCAGCTCTCCGCCAGCAGGTCGCTGTACCCGGACGCGGAGCGCGCGCCGTACGACGGGCCCCCGCCGGAGACCTTGAAGGTGGTCGTCGTCCCGTGACGGCGGCGAGGCGATGAGGTGGGGCGTCGCCGGGTACGGCGACGTCGTCGAGCGGCGGGTGCTGCCCGCGCTGCGGGCCCTCGGCGAGGAACCGGCGTACCTGTGGGGCCGCGACCCGGAGCGGGCGGCCCGCGTCGCCGCCCGGCACGGCGTGCCCGCCGCGGGCGGCGACGAGAGCGCCCTGGTGCGCGGCGTGGACGCGGTGTACGTGGCGACCCCCGTGGTACGCCATGTGCCGCTGGCGCGCGCCGCCGCGGCGGCCGGGCTGCCGGTGCTCGTCGAGAAGCCGCTCGCCGGAGCCCTGGCCACGGCCACGGCCACCGGCGCGCTGGACGGGCCGTGCGCCGGGGTCGCGTACTACCGCAGGCTCGCCCCGGCCGTCCGCCGGCTGCGCGCGGAGCTGGACGGGTGGACGCCCGCGCGCGTGGACGTGCGGTTCCGCTGCGCCTTCGACCCGGGGCCGGACCACCCGATGCGCTGGCGTACCGACCCGGCCGTCTCGGGCGGCGGGGTGCTCGCCGACGCGGGCAGCCACCGGATCGACCTGCTGGTGCTGCTCTTCGGACGCCCGGCCGTCGTACGCGGGTCCCTCACGCACCGCTTCCCGCGGGGCGCGGAGCGCCGGGCCGAGGTCGAACTCCGCTGGGCCTCCGGGGTGCGGGCGCGCCTCCTCGCGGAGTGGAGTAACGAACCGCCCGTGGACCGGATGGAGTTCACCGGCGGCGGGCGCACCCTGACGCTCGACCCGCTCGACAGCGGCAGGCTGCGGTCGCGGGGCCCGGACGGTTCGTGGGAGGCGACCCTGCCGCCCGCGGCCAACCCGCACGAACCCCTCGTCGCCGACTTCGTCGACGCGGTCAGGACCGGGCGGCCGCCGGTGTGCCCGGTGGCGGACGCCCGCCTCGTCGACGAGGTCATCGTGGCCGCCGGGGACCCGGCGGCAGCCTCGCGGGGGCAGCGCCGCGACGGCCGTCGCTCCGGCAAGGGCCCGCTAGGCCGGGCACGCCGCCCGTAACGGCGTACCGCGCGCCCCTCACGCCCCGTCGTCCGCCGACCACGGGCGCAGCCAGCGCGGGTCCGGGGTGTCGCCCCGGCGGACGAAGCGGGCATCCACGGAGAGGCGCATCGCGTCCGTGGTCGTGTCCAGGGACGCGTGGATGACGCTCGGTACGTGCACCATCAGATCGCCCGCCGCGAAGTCCGCGCACAGCCAGCGGCGGCCCAGGCTGCGCGCGGTGAACTCCAGGTCGTGGCAGATCTGGCGCCGGTCGCCGGGCCGGTCGGTGGTGTCGCGCAGCGGCTCGTAGGACTCCGGGGGCAGCGTGTGCGAGCCCTCCAGGTACACCAGGGCGCCCGACCGCGGCGGGCAGTCGCCGACGGGGATCCACATCGTCACGACCCTGGGTGAGCCCTGGTCCATGTAGTCGAAGTCGACGTGGGCGCGCGAGGCCCGGCGGGTGCCCCGGTGGAAGTGGCGCAGGATGCGGCGCGGCAGCATCCGGGCGTCGCCGTCCAGCAGGTCGGCGGCGAGCCGGGCGAGGCGGGGGTCGCCGAGGAACCGGTCGAAGGTCCGCGAGCGTACGAACGCGTGCGCGGGGTGCCCGGCCACGCCGTGCTCGGGCAGCTCCGGTGGCACCTCTCCGGAGAACACGCCCTCCCTGGGGGTGGTGCCCGGCGCGAGGTAGGCGCGGGGCAGCCGTGCGAAGTAGGCGGCGCGCAGCCGCAGGACCGCCTCGCGGTCCAGGAACCCCGGCAGGTACAGGTAGCCGTCCACGCGCAGCCGCTCCCGCAGGGCGGCGGGGTCCGGCAGCGGGGCGGTGCCGGTGGCGCGCAGCGGCCCGAAGAGCTCCGGCGAGAAGGGTATGGGCACACCGTTCGACGAGAGATGCACGAGAAGTCCTTACGTCAGGGGTCGTCAAGAAACCGACGGGGACCGGCGCCTGAGGGGAGGGCGCCCCGGGCGAGGGGCCGTCGACGGCGGGGTGGTGGCACCCGGGGCCGGGACCGCGGGGCCCCGGGACCCCAGCACCCTGGGAAACCAGCACGCCGGGTACCCCAGCACCCCAGGGGCAGTTCAGTAGACGCCTTCGACCGCCTCCCCGCCGCCGGTCGGTCCGTCGCGGAAGGGCTGGACGGCCGCCACGCCGTCCCAGGGGAACCACGGGTGGGGCCCGGTCCTGATGGCGCTGTCCCGTTCGAGGAGGTTGGGCAGGAAGAGGTCTTCGAGGAGGGTGGTGACCCGCACCCGGCCGCGCTCGCCGTGTGCCACCTCGCGCCACGGGTCCTGCGGGTCGACGACCTGCAGCACCGCGAAGGGCGGCGGCAGGTGGTAGGAGTGGCCGGTGCCCCCGGGAAGGGCGGGGGCACCCGGTACCGCGTCGGCCTGGAGCGCGTGGCCCGCCAGCGTGTTGCCGTACGTGTCGATCCACTGCACGCCGTCGAGGTGCTCCTGGCGCAGGAACGCGGCCTCCGCCGCGCTGCACGTGGTGCCGCCCGTGCACACCGCGCGGACGCCGTACGTGTGCAGGGGGCGCGGCAGCCGCATGGCGAGTTCGAGGAGCAGCCGCGAGGTCGTGAAGAGCAGCGAGACCCGCTCGGCGGTGAGCAGCGTCAGGGTCTGCTCCACCAGGTGGGAGGTGTACGCGTCGGCCTCGCCGCCCGCGCGCAGGGACGCCTTCACCCAGCGCGGGTCGAAGTCGATGGCGAACACCGCGCCGCGCCAGCTGTCCGCGAGGCCCTCCACGAAGTGGCCGTACGCGTGCGGGCCGCTCGGCGTCATCGCGAGGACGTCACCGCCCGCGACGCCGCGCGCCTCCAGGACGGTGCGGTAGATCTCCACGTCGTACGCGAGGCGCGTGACGTTGACGATCCGGCAGGGCGCGCCGGTGGTGCCGCCCGTCTCGAAAACGCGGAACGGCCGGTCGCGGTAGCCGCGCGGGCGCAGGCCGAGGGCGCTCGCGGCGCGCAGCTCGGCCTTGTCGAACAGGCCGAAGAGCTCCAGGGCGGCGAAGCAGTCGACGTCCTTCAGCGGGTCGAAGCCGAGCCGGGGCAGCCGGGAGACCCAGAACCGCGAACCGGTGTCGGGTGAGAAGTGCCAGCGCATCATGCGCCGCGTCCACGCGTCGAGGTCCACGGCGAGCTCGGGCACACGCCCACGCAGCGTGTCGTACAGGGTGGCGAACGTGACCTGCGGGGCCTGCCCGTCGCGGGCCGTGTCGATCATGGGCCTCCTCCTGGGGTGCGGTGTCACGGGCCGGGGCGCGGACGTGCGGGGCCCGGCGGCGGGTGTGCGGCTGACGGCGGCGCGGCTCACGGCGGGGGCGGGGGGTTCGAAGGCGGCTGCGCGGAACCCGGCGGCGGCTGCGCGGGCCCCTGCGAATGCGTGGGCTCCTGCGCGGGCCCCGGCGGATACGCGAGCCCCCGCGCGGGCCCCGCCGGATGCGAAAGCCCCGCCGGACGCGCAGGCCCCCGCAGGTGCGCACCCGGTGGCCGGTGAACGAACAAGGAGTGCTCGGCGATCGCGCGGGCGGCGTCGGCGGTGGCGCCGAGCACGGCGGCGAAGGGGAAGGGCACCTCGTGCCCGACGAGCGGGTGCGCGGTGTCGGCCGTGCCCAAGGGGCCGGCGAGCAGGACGAGGTGCGGCCGGACGTACAGCTCGCCGTCGCGGCCGGGCACGACCGCGGGCTCGCGGGTGAGCAGCCGGTCGCCGGGGCGCAGCCGGCCGCGCACGGAGGCGGCGGCCCGCTCGGCCTCGCCGGGGCCGCGGAAGACGGTGAGCGGCCAGTCGCGGGCGGCGGGGTCGGGGGCCGGGCCCGGGTGCAGGCCGTCGAGCGCGGTGGCCAGGGCCTTCGCCACCGGCTCGGCGTCGGCGGGGTCCAGGCAGACCACGGTACGGACGTTGCTGCAGAACCGGCCCGAGTCGGCGGCGACCAGCGGCAGCAGCCAGGCCACCGCGTCCGCCGTCGCAAGGCCCGGCGGCAGCAGGGCGCAGCCGCGGCCGGGGCCGTGCAGGGTGAGCGTCGGCGCGGTCCGCACCGAGGCGGCGAGGCCGGCGCCGCCGTACACGACGTGCCGGTCGGTGAGCTTCACCAGGCCGTGCAGGGCGCGCTGTTCGCCGGGGTAGAGGCCGATCCGCTCCGGGGGCCAGTCCGCCGCGAGCAGCGCGGCGACCAGGCGGGCCGCCGACAGCGGCTCGCGGCGGCTCGGGCGCACCCACACCGCGGCCGACCGCTCGGCCTGGTCGAGGACGGAGTCCAGGCAGGTGAAGGTGTTGCCGGGCAGCGCCACCAGGGCCAGCGCCCCGTCGGAATCCGGCGGTTCGCGGCGGTCGGCGCCCTCGCGCAGCATGCCGCACCAGCGGTCCACCAGCGGCTCCGGGAGCCCCGCGCTCTGCCACAGCGCCCTACGGAACTCCGCCGCGCTCTGCGGGCCGAGGCCGCCGACGGTCACCGTGCCGTGCGCGAACAGGTCCAGCGCGGTGAGGATCCGCGCGCGGCGGCCGGTGAGCGGCGGCAGCGTCGCGCCGGTCGCCTCCCACCAGCGGCGGTCGGCGTGCGCCACGATCTCCGGGACCAGCGCCAGGCGCCGGGCGGGGGAGCCCGGCAGGGGTGCGGTGTCCAGCGAGTCGCGCCACGCCCCCTGCCGGAAGGCGGGGACGACGGGGGCCTCCGGTGCGGCGGTCACGACAGCTCGGCGCGCAGGGCCGCGACCACCCGCGTCTGCTCGTCCCGGGTGAGCGTCGGGTACAGCGGCAGCGCGATGTGGTGGCGCGCGAACCGGCGGGCCTGCGGGTACGGGTCCTCCGCCGCAGCGGACGAGGTGGTTCCGCCGCCGGGGGGCGCCGCGGCGTCGGCGAAGTACGGCTGGTCGCACAGGAGGTGGTCGTACACCTCGCCCGCGAGGGCCACACCGTGGCGCTCCCGCAGGCGTTGCTTCAGCGCGGCACGGTCGACGGACGCGTCCAGGCGGGCGAGGTACTTGTAGTAGTTGCTGCGCGCGTCGGAGGGCACCACGTGCGCCCGCAGGCCGGGCACGTCGGCCAGCAACGCGTCGTAGGCGCCCGCCAGTTCGCGGCGGGTGGCCAGGGTGCGGCCGAAGCGCTCCAGGTCGACCGCGCCGACGGCGGCGTGCAGCTCGCTCATGCGCCAGTTGCCGCCCGGCCGGTCGTGCAGCGTGGAGCCCTGCGCGCTCTTGCCGTGGTCGCGCCAGCGCCGTACCTGCTCGGCGTCGGCCGCCGCGTCCCCGCCGGGGCAGGTGACCAGGCCGCCCTCGCCGCTGACCGCCACCTTGGTGGGGAAGAAGGAGAACGCGCCGAAGCGGCCGAAGGAGCCCGCGAACCGGCCGCGCAGGGTGGCGCCGAGCGCGTGCGCCGCGTCCTCCACGACCGGCACGCCGCGCTCCGCGCACAGCGCGAGGACCTCGTCCAGGGCGGGCGAGACGATGCCGCCGATGTGGACGGGAAGGACCGCCGCCGTGTCCGGATGGCGGTCCAGCGCGGCGCGCAGCGCCTCCGGGTCCGGGCCGAGGCCGTCCGGCTCGATGTCCAGGAAGCGCACGGTGGCGCCCGCCCGCACCGCGGCCGCCGCCGTGGCGAAGAACGTGTTCACCGGGACGAGCACGGTGCGGCCCGCCACGCCGATGACGCGCAGGGCGATCTCCAGCGCCGCGGCGCCGGACGCCACGGCCACGCTCTCGGCACCGGTCCAGGTCCGCGCGAGCCCCTCGAAGCGGACCAGTTCCGGGCCCTGGGTGAGGTGTCCGGAGGCGAGCGCGGCGTCCACCCGGTCGAGGACCGCGCGCCGGTCGGAGACGTCGAAGTGGACGCGCTGCGCGGGTACGTCGGCGGGTGCGGGCGGCGGTCCGGCCAGCGTCCGGGCGAAGAACTCGGTGGTGTACCGGACGTGCGTGCCGTGGCCCATCGCCAGCTCGCGCACCTCCAGGTCGCCTCCGGCCGCGGTGTGGGCGCGGCGGACGGCCTCGGCGGCGGCGCGCGCGTCGGCCGGTTCGAGGTAGGGGTCGGCGGTGCCGTACTGGAGCTGGAGCGGGGCCGGGGCGAGCGCGCCGTACAGGTCGGGCAGGTCGGCGTACTCCAGGACGCCGGGCAGCACGGCGCCCTCGTAGCCGGTCAGCAGCCGGTGGTACAGCGCCGGGTAGCTGCCCAGGTGGCTGGCCGCGCACACCGGCAGGGGGCGGGGCGCGAGCAGCGCGGTGTGCAGGGCGACCGCCGCGCCCAGGCTGTGCCCGAACAGGCCGACGCGGTCGGGGACGGTCAGCGGGTGCGCGGCGAGGACGTCGAGGGCGCCCAGCGCGTCGCCGACGAGCGCGCCCAGGAGCGAGCGGCCGGTCAGCGCGAACGCGTGCGCGAGCAGGGCGCCCTCGTCCCGGCCCGCGCGGCGCTCCTCGTCGAGCCCGTCGCCGATGCCGTGCTCGAAGGAGAGCGTGACGAAGCCGGCGCGGGCCAGGTGCTCGGCGACGTTGCGGTCGGGGAAGTCCGGGGTTGTCTCGCCGGTGAGCTGCTCCATGCGGGCGTTCTTGCCGCCGAGGACCAGCACGGCGGGGCGTGGCCCGGTGGCGTCCTGCGGCGCGGTGACGGTGCCGTGGAAGGTGCCGCGCAGCGGGGAGTCGAAGGTCAGGCGCTCGCGGCGCAGGCCGTCTGCGGTGGTCGTGGCGGTGGCCTTGGCGGTCAGCGGGGCGCGCTCGGCGCGGGCGAGGCGGGCGACGACGCCGCGTACGGCGCGGGACCAGGCGGGGTGGGGTGTGGCCGGGGTGAAGCGGAGCGTGGGCTCGGTGGTGAGCAGGTGGTGGGCGTGGGTGCTCTGCATGAGGGTGGGGCTCGCTCCTGTGGGTGCGGGTGGTGGGTGCCTGCGCGGGGCGCCCCGGGCCCGCCCCTTCCCGAACCAGGGGCTGCCGCCCCTGGGCCCCGCTTTCTCGGTGCTCCGCGCCTCGTCCTCGAACGCGGGACGGGCCGGAACCCCCGCGCTCGGCGCCCCGGAGGGGGCGGGAGGCGGGAGCGCCCTCGAGCGGGAAGCGGCAGGGGCTCGATGTCGCCGGAAAGGGCGGGCGGGTGGGAAGCGGGCGGCTAGACGAAGTCGGCGTGCAGGGTTTCGGGGACTTCGAGGGCGTACTGGGTCAGCGCCTCGTCCAGCTTGATCTGCCCCCGCTTCAGCAGTTCGAGGAGCTCGTTCTGCGGCCGGTAGAAGCAGGACTTGCACAGGTCGGTGCGGCGCGGGTTGGTGGCCTCCCACTCGGCGCGCGGGCCGCCCTCGAGGACCTGCGGGTAGCCGAGGTCGACGACGTCGCCGATGCGGTACCGGCTGTTGAGGTGCACCTGCGGGCAGGGGTACAGATGGCCGTCGGCGCCGACCGCCGTCACGAAGCGGCTGTAGTGGCAGCGCTCGAAGTCACCCTCGACGGCCTCGACCTGGTCCATCGGGCCGCGGTCCAGCTTGGGCACCGAGACCTCGAAGGAGTCCGTCGACAGCGCGGCGGCCTCGACGAGGGAGGCGGAGATCTCCTCCATGACCGTCTCGATCGTTTCGTGCCCCATCGCGCTGTAGAACTCGGGCTCGAAGCGGACGTAGTGCGCCCCGGAGGCCTGGGCGATCCGCGCCGCCGCCACGATCTCGCGGTAGTTCTGCATCGTGATCACGTAGTTGAACCCGATGCGGAAGTCGGGGGCGACGGCGTTCTCGCGCAGGTGGCCGATGTTGTCGATGAACTTCGAGAACGTCTGCTCGCGGTCGCGCGTGATGTCGTTGAACGTGGCCTCGGTGCCCGCGTTCATGCCGACCCGCACCCAGGTGTGGGTGTTGACGACGGCGTCGGCGACCTTCGGGCGGCCGAGCCGGGAGCCGTTGGTGATCAGGCCGATGCGCAGGCCCACCCCGTGCCCGGCGGCGCAGATGTCCGCGTAGCCCGGGTGGATGGTGCACTCGCCGCTGCCGCAGAAGGTCACCGCGCGGCCGTCGTTCTCGGCGAACTCCTTGAGCAGGGTGATCGCCTTGTCGGTGGTGATGGAGTCCTTGAACGAGAACAGGTCGTAGAACTGCTCCTCGTTGGGCGAATGGAAGTTGCAGAAATTGCAACGCATATTGCAGGCGCCCATGATGCCGATCCGCATGTGGACCGGTTTGATCTCCTCGTCGGCCACGAATCGGCGCAGCAGGTCGCCGTGGGCCAGGACTTTCTGGGGGGAGTGCGCCTGGTCGAGACTCACCTCGGGGAGACCTTCGCGGTTCCGGGGGGCGGCCATTTCGATATCGCGGGCACCTTCAGTGCTGTTCACGAACCCCTCCACACGCTTTTGGCGGTGTTTAGCGTTGTCCGAGCGACCTTCGTGACGGTAGGAGAGCGCTTCCAGAAGTGTCAACGGGTCTAGACAACCAGGAAGTTGAGTAAACATCCAACGCGCCGTGGATTCCGGCCAAATGTGTTCGGCACGTGTGGTTGTCATGTGCCTGGAGCCCCGGCGCAGGTGAGGGGACGCCGGTACCGGCGGGCGCGGCGCGCGGGCCGCCGGGCCTCAGGGGCAGGGGTGGCGGAAGGTGTCCTCGAAGGTCCGGTACGTCGACGCCGCGCGGGTGCCCCGCGGCGCCGGGTGCTCGATGACCGGTACGGGCTTGCACATCGGCCACTGCCGGGTTTCGGCCGACTGCTCGAAGGCGTACGTGCCGGCGGCGCCCTGGAGGCAGTTGGTGCACAGGAGCCGCCCGTCGCGCTCGACGAGGCCCGCGTTGATAAGGGTGTTGTAGACGTCGTCCTTGGTGGGCGTGCGCGTGGGGGACGTGGTCCCGGCGTCGCCGTCCTGCTTCTCGTTCGCTTCGGAGTACGACTTGTCGTAGGCGTCGGCCAGCAGCGTGAACGCGTCGTGGTACATGATCGCGTAGCCGTCGTCGAGGGCCTTCTCGCCGATGCCGTACCGCTCGTCGAGGTCCTTGAAGACCCGCAGGAAACCCCCGAGGCCCGCGGGCGCGCCCGGGGCGGGCCGCAGGGCGCGCGTCCACCAGGCGGGCGTCACCGAGGAGGCCGCGACGATACGCGTCCTGGTTTCCCGCAGCATCTGCGTGAGTTCGTCCGTGGTCAGGGTCGGCTCGAGGCCGATGCCGACTTTCAGGATGCGCACGGGGCGGCTGCGGTCACAGGACGGCTCCTGTGACAGGCGTTTCACGAGTGCCGGGAGATCCTGGTCGCGGCCCGCGAAGAATACCGTGTCGGACTGGGTGAGGCAGATCTTCTGCGCGGCGGACTGGAATCGCTGCGGGATACCGGCGGCGGGCCCGGTCGAACCGAGGAAGGAGGCGGACCGCTGGCGCAGCCCGTAGGCCGTGCCGAATTTCTTCTCCAGCAGCCGGTGGAGATTGCGCGCGTACACGTCGTCGGGGCGGCTGTCGTAGACGAGGAACCCCTTTCCGGCGCCCTTGTTCTTCTTCAGATAGTGATCGAGCGCGTCCACGAACATGCTGTTGTTCGGTGAGGTCTTGAAGAAATAGGGGGCGTTCATGTCGGCGGACGTGATGACCGGGCCCACGGTCGCGATGCGCCGGGCGCTCAGCGCCTTCATCGCGTTCCGGGTCTCGGGCGTGCTGCTCGGCAGCCCCGTCACGCCGACGAGCGGCGAGCGCCGGTCGTCCGCGAGGTCCACGAGGTCGTCGACGACCGGCTGCCACTGGTCGAGGTCCTTGCCGTCGGGTGCCAGCAGGAGCTGGTAGTGCGGCCCGCTGCCGCTGTTGGCCCGTATCTGGGCGGCGTGCGCGCCCGCCAGGGCGCGGCGGATCATGTCCGCGGTCATGGCGCTCGCGTCGTCCGACGTGAACGGCATCATCAGCGCGATCCGCCCGTACGGCATGGGGGCCTGCCCCTGCTCGGGGTCCTCCCAGGCGCGCCGGACGCGCGCGTTCTCGTCCGCGACCGCCCGGATCAGCTCCTCCAGGCCGTCGTCGGCCTCGAAGGCGCCGTCCGTGACGCCCACGCACTCGCCGTCGCGCTTCACCAGGCCGCCCGCGCAGTCGTCGGGGCGCAGCGCCAGGTAGACGACCACGCCGACGGCGACGAGCACCAGCGGCACCAGGACGGCGACGGCCTTGTCGAGGGGACCGAACCCGTTGCGGCGGCGGCTCAGACGCATGCTTCCTCACAGTTCCGGCAGCGGCAGGGGACGCTTGTCGCGGGCGGCGGCCGGCCAGGTGCGGGCGGCCTGGCCGAGCACGGCCCGCCAGGTCCGGTGGCGCAGCGACAGGAACGCGAGCTCTGCGCCGATGTCGGCGCACAGGTCGGCCTCCGGTTCCGCGGCCGCGTCGGACAGGTACCACAGGCCGTGCAGCAGCCTGTTGATGCAGCGGTCGATCTCGTCTATGTCGCGGTAGCGGTCGTCGTGCGCGCCCGCGGCCATCGCGGCCCGCTCGTCGGCCCAGTCGGCGGCGGGCGGCGGCGGGGCCGTGGCCGCGTACGCCAGGCACGTCAGCCAGCGCAGCGCGCTCTGCCGGTCCTGCTCCGACTGGAACTCCTCGGAGAGCGCGGCCACCACCGTCCTGGCGTCCCCCGCGGCGAGCGTGTGCCGCAGCGCGTCGGCCTCGCTGTCCTCGCCGCGCGTGGTGTGGTGGCGGCGCAGGAAGCCGTGGATCTCCTGCCAGCCGCGGCGCGAGTCGGCGCCCCGCGAGGTGCGCCGGGCCTCGTGCACGAGCAGCGTGTGCAGCAGGGGGTCGGCGGCGAGCGGCCGGTCCTGCGGGGTGTCGCGCTGCCAGTGCTCGGCCTCCAGGTAGTCGGCGGCGGCGTTCGCGGGCAGTTGCTCCGGCCCCTCCAGGCGCAGGTGCTCGGCGAGGGCCTGCGCGGCCGTGCTGTCCCGGGCCAGCGACAGCGGTACGAGCCGGGCGCGCTGGTGCGGCGAAGGCAGCAGCCGCTCCAGGATCACCCGGCTGACGGGGTGGCCGTCCTCGGTGGTCAGGTCGAGCAGCTTGCGCGGGGACAGCGGGGGCGTCCCGGGCCGCTCGCGGGACGCGGCGGCGTGGGCGAGGACGGCGTCGCAGAGCACCCGGCTCGCCAGCGGGTGGCCGCCGGTCAGGGTGTGCAGGGCGGACGCCAGATAGGGGTGCAGGGGAGCGGAGGCGGCGTCCAGCATCAGCAGGATGTCGGCCCGGCTGAGCGGGGTGAGCGGTACGACGACCAGGCCGGCGGAGGGCGCGTGCCCCGTGCGCAGCCAGCCCGTGGAGGTCACCAGGTCGGGCAGCTCGCGGTGGACGGCCTCGGCCGCCTGCGGGGGCGCGTCGCCGAGCCGGGTCGCGACGACGACGAGCGGGTCGTGGCGGGCCGGGCCCGGCCGGGCCCGGTACTCCAGGACCAGGTCGAGCAGGCGCGCCCCGGCGGGGGAGTGCGTGTTGTCGAGCAGCGCGAGCGGGCGCGGGTCGCGGTTCAGGCGCTGCCACTTGGTGCGGGCGGCGGCCACGTCCTCCAGGAAGGCGTGGACGAGCGTCTGCTCGGCGGCGTGCCGGTAGTCGCCACCCCGGTGGAACCAGTCGGCGAGCCGCACCAGGCCCTCCAGGCCGCCGGAGCCACCGGAGCCGCCGGAGCCGGGGGCGTCGCCGGGCGCGGTGGCCGGGGTCTCGGCGTACCGGTCCTGGTACCACTGGCGCAGCGGGGCGGCGGCGCGGCCGCGCGCGTACCGCTCGAAGTAGTCGGTGAGCACGGCGCGCACGACGGCCCGCCGCTCCAGGCCCGGCCCGCCGCCTTGCCCTGGCCCGCTGCCGTGCCCGAGTCCACCGACACCAGCCCACCCGCCTTGCCCCGGCCCGGTGCCGTGCCCGAGCCCACCGACACCAGCCCACCCGCCTTGCCCCGGCCCGCTGCCGTGCTCCGGCCCACTGCCGTGCGCTAGCCCGCTGCCCTGCCTCGGACCCCCGCCCCGCCCCGGCCCGTCGGCTCCGAAGCCGCCCGAGTCCGGGCCGCCTCCGGCTGGGCCGCCCGGCCCCTGCCCCGCTCCGTCCCGTCCTCCGGTGCCCGCCCCGGCGAGCCGGGTCCGCAGCCGGGTGTCCCACGCCTGCCCGACGGCCGCCTCCGTCCCCGACTCCAGGCCGCAGGCGACGAGCAGCCGCGCGATCCGCGCGGTGGCCCGGCCCCGCTCGTCCCGGCCGTCGTCGTAGCCGCCGAAGACGGCGACCAGACCGGGCAGCAGCAGGGGGAAGCGCCGGCTCAGGCCGGGCGCGAGCGAGCGCACCAGCTCCTCAAGGAGCTCGACTACCAGCCCGGAGGCGGCGGTGTCCACGCGCGCGAGCGGCAGCCGCCCCGCGTAGTGCCGCTCCAGGGCCTCCAGGACCGCGGTGCGCCCCATGCCGTGCCGTCCGGTGAGCAGGACGACCGGCAGGTCCTTGGTGTGCTCCCAGGGCACCCGGGCGCGTTCGGCGTAGGCGAGGCCGGTGAGGCGCGGTACGAGGTGGTGCAGAAGCGGATCGCGTGCGTACAGCCGAGGCGTTTCGGATGTGTGCATCTCGCCGGATACCGCTCCCGTCCGTCGCTGCCTGCCGCCGCCGTCCCTGCCGGGTCCCGCGCCCTCCTCGCCGGTGCCGCCCGATGCCGTCGACTGCCCGGAGAACCCCTCCTCGCCGGTGCCGCCCGAAGCCTGTCAACTGCCGGGAAGGCCCCAGAAGTTACACCCACCACCCTCCCCTGGCCAGGGCTTTCCGCGTGTTGGATCGGGCGTATCGCGGCGGAACGCGTCAGGCGTGAGGTATACGCGGGGTCACGGCCGGGGCGGCGGCGCAGGGTCCCGTCCCGGTACGGCCGCCCGGGGTGCTCTCAGTGCCGGGGCCGGAGCAGCAGCTCCACCCCCGCGGGCAGCTCCCCGGTCACCTCGCCGGGGTAGTCGAGGCGTACCCGGCGCAGCGCCGGCAGCCCGGCCAGGTGCACCAGGTCCACGGTGTCGAACAGCGTCAGGTGCACCTCTTCGAGGCCGGGCAGGCGGCGGGCGATCCGCCGCAGCGACACCGTGGCGCTGGGGCGCGCCCGCACCTCCAGGCGGGTGAGCTGCGGCATGCGGGTGCCGGGCGGGAACAGCATGATGCTGAGCTGCTCGTGCGACAGGCGCAGCGTCCGCAGGGCGGGCAACTGGGCGAGCAGGGCGTCCCAGTCGTCGGGCCGCAGCCGGTCGCTGGTGTTGTGCAGGCGCAGTTCGCGCAGCTCGGTCAGGGCCGTGATCGCGGCGAGCTCCACCGCGTCGGGCGGCAGCGCGAGGAGCCGGAGCGCCTCGGGCCGCGGCAGGTCGCGCAGGCCCCGCCACGGCACGGCCGCGCCGAGCAGCAGCGCGTCCAGGCGCGGGCACGCCGAGAGCCGGGCCAGCGGCTCCAGTTGGGGCAGGTCGGCCAGCGCGAGCCGCTGGAGCAGCGGCAGCCGGGTCAGCGGCGCGGTGTCGCTGACGGCGTGGCAGCCGGACAGGGAGAGCGACTCCAGCGAGGAGAACGCGGCGAGGAAGTCGAGCCGGGTGAGTCGCACGTTGCCGCGCAGGCGCAGCTCGCGCAGGCCGGACGGGTCGAGCGCGCCGAGGATGTCCGCCTCGGAGAAGTCGCCCTGCAGGGCCACGCGGGCGTGGCCGGGCAGCGCGCTGAGGGCCTTCAGCTCGGCGGGGGAGCGCACGGTGACGGCCTCGCCCGCGCCGGCCGCGAGGAGCGGCTTGACGATCTCCTCGGCGTAGGCGTCGGTGTCGAAGCGGTCCCAGTGCGCGAGGAGTTGCGCGCGCACCGCGGACTGCCGCGTGCCGAGGAACTCGCGCAGCCGGGCGAGCGCCGCGTCGCCGCCGATGCGGCAGATGGCGTGCACCGTCGTCACCTCGGCGTCGCCGCTCAGGGTGTCCGCGGCGGGCAGCAGGCCGAGCAGCAGCGTGCCCGTCTCGGCCAGGGCCCGGGCCTCGCGCAGGCCGCGCGGCGGCAGCAGCTCGGCGGCCCGCTCCTCGACGGTGGCGCGGACGCCGGGGTCGAGCCGGGTCGCGTGGTCGAGCGAGGCGAGGGCGAGCAGCCGCAGCCGGGTGCGCACGGTGTCGTCCTCCTCGCGGTCGGCCCGGCCGGTCAGCCGCGTCAGGAGCTCGGCGCGCTCGTCGGGGCGGGCCTGGGCGACGGCCATCTGCAGCACGTCCTCCCACGGGTCCAGGTGGGCGTGGCCGACGAGCGCGCCGATGTCGTGCTCCTCCAGGGCCGCCTTCGCGCCGAGGAAGTCCTGGAAGGTCCGGTGGATGAACGCCACGGCGTCGTCGGTGAGTTCCCGCAGGACCCCGGAGCGGTCCAGTAGCAGCCGCAGGACGTCCTCGCCGCTCCCGGCCCGGTCGAGTCGCGGCACCGAGGGGCGCAGCCGCTCCACCAGGTCGACGGCGGTCCGCCGGTCCAGCCAGGTGCGCTCGTTGCGGATCAGCCAGTACGCGAGCCGCTTCAGCGGTTCCGCCGCGGACCGCTCGTCGAGCTTCGGGGCGCGCCTGCCGTACAGGTCGCGCTCGCGGTCCCGGCGTTCCAGGAGCATGGACAGCGCGGCCTCGTAGAGGGCGACCCGGCCCTGCGGCAAAAAGCCGCGGCGCTCGCGGTGCAGGGCGCAGATGAGCGCGCACAGCAGCGGGTTGGTGGCGAGGCGGCTCAGCTCCGGGCTGGTGCGCAGCGAGCGCAGCAGGGTCGTGGCGAGGTCGTCGCCGGCGCCCGCCGCTTCGTGCCAGCGCCGTACGAACCGCCGTACGTCGCCGGGCCTGAGCGGCGTCAGCGTGAACTCGCGGAACCCCTCGCGGCCCAGCCAGTCCCGGGGCAGCGCGGAGGGCCGGGTGGTGACCAGCCACAGGTTGCCCGGGAAGGTGGCGTGCAGGGTGACGAGCCAGGCCCGCGCGCGGTGGCGCTCGGCCTCCGGGATCTCGTCGACGCCGTCGACCAGGAGCATGCCGCGCCCGGCCTGCAGGACGCGCACCGCCCAGCCCGCGGACTCGCTGCCGGCCAGCGGGCAGCCGATCCAGCGCAGGAACCCCTCGGGCATCGGCAGGTCGGCGTCCTCGCGGGCGAGGGTGCGCAGCGGCAGCACGAACGGCACCCGGCCGAGGAGCTGTGGCAGGTGCCCGGGCACGCGGTCCTGCTGGGCGGTGGTCAGGGCGAGCCACTGCACGAGGGTCGTCTTGCCGGTGCCCGCGACACCGCGCAGCAGCACCCGGTCGTGCCCGGCGAGCGCCGCCTCGACGGGGCCCGCGGTGCGCTCGGATTCGGGGTCCGGGTCGGCGCCGCGCGCGTCCGCCTCAGTGTCGGTGTCGCCGTTGCCGTACCCGGGCACGGGTTCGGCCGGGTCGCGCGCGGGCACCGCCTCCAGGCTCAGGTAGGCGGTCTCCAGGGGCCAGGCGTGGCTCCGCGGGTCGTGCAGGTCGACGCCGTGGATGGTCAGCGTGGCGTGCTGGCCGGCGACGTAACGGGCGTAACGGCGCTCGAAGTCGGTGTCCTCGGCGCGGGTCGTGGGCAGCCGCTCCAGGAGCAGCCGGAGCTGCTCCTTCTGCTCGCTCAGGGAGCGGCGCAGCTCGACCTGGGTGCGCGCCTCGAACCCGGGGCGCTTGCTGAACTCGTGGACCAGGTGCAGGCAGGCGGTGACGAGCAGCCGGTCGTGCAGGTGCGCGGCGTCGGCGCTGAGCAGCGCGCGGGTCTCCGGGGCGCTCGCCCGGACCAGGGCCTCGGCGAGCTTCTGCGGCCCGAGGTCGAAGGCCTGGACGTCGTCCATGTCCAGGTCGCCGAGCGCGCGCAGGGTGTGGCCGAGGGCGTAGCCCACGGCGTTCTGCTCGTCGGGGGCGATCGGCGGGTCGTGCGGCCCAGCGGCGCGCACCGCGCGGCGCACCAGTTCGCGGGCGAGCTGGTAGAGGTCGGCCTCGCTGAGGGTGCGGCGGTCGCCGGTGAAGGAGAGCAGGCGGCCCAGGCGCACCGGGCGGTCGCCGAACTCCGCGCCGTGGCCCCGGGGCGGCAGCAGCAGGCGCTTCACCAGGGGTACAAGGACCGACGCCGCGATGCGCAGGCCCGCCGTCGTGCCGGCGTCCAACAGCCCAGCCCCCTCCGTGGTCCCGTGGTCCGCGGGGCCCGGCCGGGCTCCGCCCCGTCCCCCCGGCACACGCCCCGCGGGTCGCGCCCCTCCGCCGTACCGGCCCCGGGGCCCGGCCCGCACACGCCGGACGGCCGGAACACCACCCCGCCGCCCTGCCCGCGCCCGCCGGAAGTCCGCCGCCCACTATCTCGGCTCGGCTACGGCAGATCCAGCCCCTTCGGTTAGCCTCGCGTGGTGACGACATCTGCTGCATCGCGCCGGGCACCGAGGCTGTTCGCCATCAGTGACCTGCACGTGGCGTACTCCGAGAACAGGAAGTTCGTCGACGAGCTCTGGCCGGAACACGAGGGCGACTGGCTCATTGTCGCGGGTGACACCGCGGAGATGGCGGCCGACATCGAGTGGTCGCTGCGGACGCTGGCCGAGCGGTTCGACACCGTGATCTGGTCCCCGGGCAACCACGAGCTGTGGACGCCGGGCGACGACCCGAACCAGCTCCGCGGTGACGCCCGCTACCGCCATCTCGTGGAGATGTGCCGCGAGTTGGGCGTGCTCACGCCGGAGGACCCCTTCCCGGTGTGGCGCGGCGAGGGCGGCCCGGCGGTCGTCGCCCCGCTGTTCCTCCTGTACGACTACACCTTCCGGCCCACCGGGACGTACGCGAAGAGCGACGCGCTGGAGTACGCGTACGAGACCGGGATCGTCTGCACGGACGAGGTGCTGCTGCACCCGGATCCGTACCCGACGCGCGAGGACTGGTGCCGGGCGCGCGTGGAGCTGACCCGGGAGCGGCTGGACGCGCTCGACCCCGCCCTGCCGACGATCCTGATCAACCACTGGCCGGTCGTGCGCGAACCCACCCGCATCCTGCGCTACCCCGAGTTCGCGCTGTGGTGCGGCACCGAGGCCACCGCCGACTGGCCGGTGCGCTACCGCGCCGCGGCCGTGGTCTACGGTCATCTGCACATCCCCCGCACCACCTGGCACGACGGCATCCGGCACGAGGAGGTGTCCGTCGGCTATCCGCGCGAGTGGAAGCGCGAGTGGCACCCGTCCCCGAAGCTGCGGCAGATACTGCCCGCGCCCGCCACGGCCCCGGGCCGCTAGCGGGCGCGTCAGGCTTCTGGTGCCGTGGAACCGGAGCGCGAGGTTCCTGATGTCCCGGAGCCGGAGCGCGTGACCCCGGTGATCCGGGCCCCGGCGGCCACCCCCGCGCCCAGGCGGACGGGCTTTCTCCGGTAGGCGGGGCGGCGCGTCGCGACTGTTGGCCCCCGCCCGGCCCGCCCCTACGCTGGAGAGCCGCCCGAGGGGGGAGCCTCATGAGCGAACGCACCCGGGACCACGGATCCGGCGGACGCGCCACGCCGCCCGCCAAGGGCGAGCGCGTCGCCGACTGGGCGGACGGCCGCCTGGGCGTGCACACCCTGGCCAGGACGCAGTTGCGCAAGGTCTTCCCGGACCACTGGTCGTTCATGTTCGGGGAGATCTGCCTCTACAGCTTCCTGATCCTCGTCCTCACCGGCGTCTGGCTGACCCTGTTCTTCGAGCCGAGCGGCATGGAGGTCGAGTACAACGGCACGTACGAGCCCCTCAAGGGCGTCCTGGTGACCCGGGCGTACGAGTCGACCGTCGACATCAGCATGGAGGTGCGCGGCGGGCTGCTCATCCGGCAGATCCACCACTGGGCGGCGCTGGTGTTCGTCGCGGGCATGCTCGTGCACATGATGCGGGTGTTCTTCACCGGCGCCTTCCGCAAGCCGCGCGAGATCAACTGGCTGTTCGGCTGGACCCTGCTGCTGCTCGGCATGATCACCGGCCTGACCGGCTACTCGCTCCCCGACGACCTGCTGTCCGGCACCGGCGTGCGCTTCGCGCAGGGTGCCATCCTCTCCCTGCCCGTGGTGGGGACGTACCTGTCCTTCTTCCTCTTCGGCGGGGAGTTCCCGGGCCACGACATCATCCCGCGGCTGTTCGCGGTGCATGTCCTGCTGCTGCCCGGGATCATGCTGGGCCTGATCGTGGCCCATCTGATCCTGGTCTTCTACCACAAGCACACCCAGTTCGCGGGCCCGGGCCGGAGCGAGCGGAACGTCGTCGGCGCGCCCTTCTTCCCCGTCTACGTCGCCAAGGCGGGCGGGTTCTTCTTCCTCGTCTTCGGTGTCCTCGCGTTCATGGGCGCGGTCGCCACCGTCAACCCCGTGTGGGTCCTCGGCCCGTACCGGCCCGACCTCGTCAGCACCGGGGCCCAGCCCGACTGGTACCTCGGCTTCTCCGAGGGCCTGATCCGGGTGATGCCCGGCTGGGAGATCAACCTCTGGGGCCACACGCTGGCGCTCGGCGTCTTCATCCCCTTCATGCTCTTCCCGCTCATCATGGTCGCCATCGCGGTGTACCCGTTCGTGGAGGCCTGGGTCACCAAGGACCGGCGTGAGCACCACATCGCGGACCGGCCGCGGAACGCGCCCGCGCGCACCTCGTTCGGCGTGGCCTGGCTGACGCTGTTCGGCGTGCTCATGGTGGGCGGCGGCAACGACATCTGGGCCACGCACTTCCACCTCTCCATCAACGCCATCACCTGGTTCGTGCGCGTCGCCTTCTTCGTCGCGCCGGTGCTCGCCTACGTCGTCACGTACCGCGTCTGCCTCGGACTCCAGCGGCGCGACCGCGACAAGGTGCTGCACGGCCGGGAGAGCGGCATCATCAAGCGCCTTCCGCACGGCGAGTACGTGGAGGTCCACGAGCCGCTCACCCAGGCCGAGCGGTACACCCTCACCGCGCACGAGCAGCCGCGGACGTACGAGATCGGACCGCTCGTCGACGCGCACGGCGTGGCCCGCAGGGTCCGGCGCTCCGACCGGCTGCGGGCCCGGCTCTCCCGCGCCATGTACGGCCCCGGCACCTACGTGCCGAAGCCCACGGTCGAGGAGTACCGCCAGGTGCGCAGCGGCGGCGACGGACACCACTGACCCGGCCCCCGTGGCGCCTGTGACACCTACGGCACCCGCGGCACCTGTGACACCCGCGGCGCCTCCCGCGCTCAGGCCGGGGGCGCGCCGGGCGTGGCGGCGAGCTCGCGCAGCCAGGCGGGGCGCACCACCTCCGTGCCCGGGCCCGAGGGCACCCCCGCCGGCCCGTGGGAGAGGTACTCCGCGCGGTAGCGGCGGCAGTCGCGGTGCCAGACGTGGATGCCCGCCAGCCAGTTCCGCAGCTCGCGCACATGCGCGTCGAGAGCCTCGCGCGCCTGCGCGTCGAGGCCGAAGTCGGCGCAGAGCACCGGCAGTTCGTGCTCCGCCACGTGCTGGAACTGGCGCAGGCGCGACCGCATCAGGTCGTCCACGACGTGCAGCGCCGTGGGGTAGTCGCAGCCGAAGAAGTCCTGCACGACGAGCAGGGCGTTGTGCACCTCGCCCTCGTACTCGATCTCCTTCTGGTACGAGAACACGTCGTTCATCAGGCAGGCGTAGTCCGACGCGGCGTTCTCCAGGGCGCGCAGCGTCCCGCTGTCCCGCACCTCGGGGGGCAGCCGCCTGCCGTGGGTGAGGCGGCTGAGGCTCATCGTCAGGTCCGAGCCGAAGGTGAGGCGGCGCATCTCCAGGTAGTCGACCGGCTCGGGGACGCGGTGCTGCGCCTGGTTGGACAGCTCCCACAGCCAACTGTCCAGCATCGCCGCCACGGACCGGCGCAGCGCGGCCCTGTCCTCCTCGTCCATGGTGGCCGTGGTGCGCGCCCACAGGTCCCCCAGGCCCCGCTCCAGGGCGTTGACCGGGGGCGGCGGCGGGCCCCCGCCGAGCGGCATGAACAGCCCCAGACGGTCCGTGCACACCTTCGCGCCGAGCAGGTCGCGGGGCCTGCCGAACACCACGGGGTAGTAGTCGTCGCCGTACGTGCCCCACGTCAGCCAGCACGCGCCCAGGTCGAGCTCCTCGGGCGTCGCGTCCGGGTGCAGGCCCGCGGCGCACAGCGCCAGGTCGTACCGCTCCAGCTTGTGCGCGTCCCACACGTGCGAGGCGGGTACGCCCGGCTGCGGCTCCAGCATGCCCGTGCGGCGGGCCCAGTCCAGGACCTCGCGCCGGGAGCGGTCCAGGTGCGGGCTGAGCGTCGCGGTGAACGGCAGGTCGAAGTCGGGGATCCGGGACGGCCCCACGCGCTGGAACGGCACGTGCGCCCGGCGGCGCGCCCGCGCGCCGGTCGCGGAGATCAGCGCCCGCACGCCCGCCGCGGAGGTGCCGACCCCGGTGGGCCCCGGCAGCGACGCCCCGACGGCGCCCTCGTTCATGTACCGGCTGGAGCGCAGGTGCCACTCGTGGCCGCCCGACTGCCAGTCCTGCAGGCCCTTGGCGTACGCGAGGACGTCCGCGCACCGGGAGGGCGCCAGCGCCTTCTCGGCGAACAGCGGCGCGAGCTCCGTGGCGAACGTGTCCTCGAACTGCTGCATGCGCGAGGTCAGCAGCTCGTTGACGGTGTCCGCCGCCTCCTGCGTCGAACAGCCGAGGAACGTCTCCAGGACGAGGACGCCGTTGCTCAGCTCACCCTCGTCCTCGACCTCGCGCTGGTACGAGAACAGGTCGTTGCGCAGGTGCACGGCGTCGGCGAACGTGTCCCTCAGGACCCGCAGCGGGCGCGTGTCCGCGACGGCGGCCGGCACCTCGGCCCCCGCCGCGAGCTCCACGAGCCCCGCCGACCACGGCGCGCCGCCCACCTTGCGGCGCATCTCGATGTACTCGACCGGGTTCGCCACGCGCCCGGCGTGGATGTTGGACAGCTCCCACAGCGACTCGTTCAGGAGGTTGCGGGTGCTCTCCGCGAAGCGGGCGCGCCAGGCGGCGGACATCCGGGGCACCGTGCGCCGCCACAGGTCGGCGAGGCCCGCCTCCACCGGGTTCGCGGGCGCGGGCACGGGCGCCGCCGGGTCCGGCGGCATGAACGCGGGCAGCCGGTCGAGGTAGGCCTTGCCGCCCTCGCGGTCCTGGGTGCGCTTGAACAGCTCCAGGAAGTGGTCGTCGAAGAAGAAGACCCACACGTACCAGTCCGTGACCAGCGACAGGGTGGGGCCGTCGCAGTCCGGGTGGGTGTACGCGCACAGCAACGCGTAGTCGTGCGCGTCCAGGTCCGCCTGCTCCCACACGCCCGACCCCTCCAGCATGCCCATCCCGCGGGCCCACTTCCGCGCGTGCGTACGGGCCTGCTCCACATGGGGGTTGAGGCGCGCCGGATGCACCATGTAGAAGTCCGGCAGGTCGAAGGGGCGCGTCGGCTGGGGCATCCGCGGTTCTCCTCACACGGGGGCGTATGGGCAGCCAGCCACTACCCCCTGGGTGCGGTCCGAAGCGGTGGCGGGCACCTGGTCACACCATCGCGTGATACGGAGAGCGGAAAGCCGCCGCACGGCTCGAATGCCCGTGCGGGGCGGGGTCCCTCCGGGGGCGGCAGGGGGGAGTTGATCACATCCCTTGTGCGGGGAGGCCGCCGCGGGTGAGGGTGAGCCACCGTGACCGAAACCAGCACCGACTCCGCCTCCGCCTCCGGCACCGCCGCCTCCGGCACTGCTGCCTCCGCCTCCTCCGACTCCGGCACTGCTGCCTCCGGCACCGCCGCCTCGCCGTCGGCCGCGGCGGCGCCCGCCCTCAGCCGGCGCATGGTCCTGCTGCTCGCCGTGGCGTGCGGGGTCGCCGTCGGCAACCTCTACTTCCCGCAGGCCGTCAGCCCGCTCGTCGCCTCCGGGCTCGGCGTGTCCGCCGACACGGCGGCGTTCGTGGTGACCGCCGCCCAGTTCGGCTACGCCGTGGGCATCTTCCTCCTGGTGCCGCTCGGTGACCGGGTCCCGCACCGGACGCTCATCACCACCCTGTTCGCGCTCACCGGCCTCGGCCTGCTCGGGGCGAGCGCCGCGCCCGGCCTGCCCGCGCTGCTCGGCGCGAGCGTCCTCATCGGCGTCACCACCGTCATCGCCCCCATCGTGGCGCCCATGGCGGCGGGCCTCGTCCCGCCCGAGCGGCGCGGCGCCGTCACCGGCACCCTCCTGAGCGGGTCGATCGGCGGCATGCTGCTGTCCCGCGCGTTCGGCGGCGCGCTCGGCGAATGGCTCGGCTGGCGGGCCCCGTACCTCGTCACGGCCGCCGTCGCCCTGGTCATCGCGCTGGTGCTGGCCCGCACCCTGCCGCGCACCGAGCCGCCCTCGCGCGGGCGCTACCCCGTGCTGCTCGCCGAGTCCGTACGGCTGCTGCGCGCGGAACCGCTGCTGCGCCTGTCCTGCTTCTACCAGGCGGCGGTCTTCGGCGGCTTCCAGGCGCTGTGGACGGGCGCCGCGCTGCTGCTGACCAGCGACACGTACGCCGCGGGTGCCTCGGCGGTCGGTGTGCTCGCCCTGGTCAACGCGGGCACGATGCTGGCCACGCCGACGGCGGGCCGCCAGATCGACCGGCGCGGCCCGGACGTCGTCAACGCCGTCTGCACGGTCGCCGTGCTCGTGGCGGCGGCCGTCCTCGCGCTCGCCGGCCTCGGCGGCGTGACGGGCCTGGTGGCGCTCGCGGCGGGGTCGCTGCTCCTGGACGTGGCCATGCAGACCGGCATGATCGCCAACCAGGTGCGGATCTTCGCCCTCAGCGACGAGGCCCGCAGCCGCCTCAACACGGCCTACATGACCTGTGCCTTCGTCGGCGGCGCCGCCGGGTCCTCCCTGGGGGCCCTGGCGTACACGGCGTTCGGCTGGTCCGGGGTGTGCGGCCTGATCGCGGCCCTCACGCTGGTGACGGTGCCCACGGCGGCGCGCCGCGCCCGCGGGGCCCGCGCGGACCGGCGGGGGAGGGGCGGCCGAGGCACCCCCCGGCCCGGGCGGTAGGCGTTCCGGGGTACGTTCCGTACGGACCCGTGGGGCGAGTGCAAGGTGGTGCAGTGGTGAGGCTGACGATTCTCGGCGGCGGCGGATTCCGCGTGCCGCTCGTGTACCGGGCGCTGCTCGACGACCACGAGGAGGGCCGCGTCACCGACGTCGTCCTGTACGACGTGGACGCCGCGCGCCTCGACGCGATCGCGAGGGTCCTCGCCGAGCAGGCCGCCGGGGTGCCGGACGCGCCGGCCGTACGGGTCACCACCGACCTCGACGAGGCGCTGCGCGGCACCGACTTCGTGTTCTCCGCCATCCGCGTCGGCGGCCTGGAGGGCCGCGCCGCCGACGAGCGGGTCGCGCTCGCCGAAGGCGTGCTCGGGCAGGAGACCGTGGGCGCGGGCGGCATCGCCTACGGCCTGCGGACCGTGCCCGTCGCCGTGGACATCGCGCGCCGGGTGGCGCGGCTCGCGCCCGACGCGTGGGTCATCAACTTCACCAACCCGGCCGGGCTCGTCACCGAGGCCATGTCCCGCCACCTCGGCGACCGCGTCATCGGCATCTGCGACTCCCCGGTGGGCCTCGGCCGCCGCGTCGCCCGGCTGCTCGGCGTGGACCCCGCCCGCGCCTGGATCGACTACGTCGGCCTGAACCACCTGGGGTGGCTGCGCTCCCTGCGCGTCGACGGCCGCGACGAACTGCCGCGCCTGCTCGCCGACCGGGAACTCCTCGGCTCCTTCGAGGAGGGCAAGCTCTTCGGCCCCGACTGGCTCCAGTCGCTGGGCGCCGTCCCCAACGAGTACCTGCACTACTACTACTTCAACCGCGAGGCGGTCGCCGCCTACCAGCGGGCCGAGCGGACGCGGGGCGCGTTCCTGCGCGACCAGCAGGCCCAGTTCTACGACGCCGTGCGCGACCCCGGCGTGCCCGCCTTCAAGGCCTGGGACGCCACCCGTGCCGAGCGCGAGGCCACGTACATGGCGGCGAGCCGGGCGGCCGCCGGGGCGGGGGAGCGGGCCCCGGAGGACCTGGAGTCCGGCGGCTACGAGCAGGTGGCCCTGGCCCTGATGCGGGCCATCTCCCACGACGAGCGCTCCACCCTGATCCTCAACGTCCGCAACCGTACGACGCTGGCCGCGCTGGACGCGGACGCGGTGGTGGAGGTCCCCTGCCTCGTGGACTCCGACGGGGCGCACCCGGTGTCCGTGAGCCCGCTGACCGGGCACGAGCTGGGGTTGGTGTGTGCGGTCAAGGCAGTGGAGCGCGAGGTGCTGGCCGCGGTGGAGACCCGCTCCCGCGCGGCCGCGGTCAGGGCCTTCGCCCTGCACCCCCTGGTCGACTCGGTCACCGTGGCCCACCGCCTCACCACGTCCTACCAGGAGGCCCACCCCACCCTGGCCTATCTGAAGTAACCACCCTGCGGCCCAGGTGTCAGGCCGCGTGTCGGTGGGTCGGGGCCGCGCCTGGGACTGGGGTGGTGCGGGTGGGCGGGAGGGGAAGGCGAGGCAGGGGCGCTGCCGTCCGGTCAGCTCAGGTCAGGTCAGGTCAGGCCTGGATCTGGTCCAGGAAGCCGTACAGGTTCCGCAGCGTCCGCTCGTTCCGCTCCGCGAGACTCAGGCTCTCCTCGAACCTCCGCACCAGCACAGACGTCTTCTTCCCCCGCACGTACAGCGAACAGGCCAGGTCCGCGCACATGTACGCGCCGACCGAGTTCCCCTGCCGCCCCGCCTCCCCCGCGCGAGGGGCGACGAACAGCGTGATCCCCGACCCCGACTGGGGCGTCACGCACACCGAGCAGATGCTGGACTTGAGCAGGCTGCGCTGCCCCCCGCTCGAGGCGCGGAGCGCGACCCCGACGGGCGCGCCGTCCCGTACCGCCACGACGTACCCCCGTTCCGGCGCCTTCGGGTCGCGCCAGCCGAGGAAGTCCAGGTCGTCCCAGGGGGTCTCGGCGAACCCCGGGGGCAGTGTGAGCCGCCGTGCCTCACCTTTGGAGCAGTTCACGAAGGACGCGCGGATGTCTTTCTCGCCGAGAGGTTCCATGATCCGGAAGTTATCAACCGACCCGGACGCCCGTCCTCCCCTTTTCCGCCGCCCCGCCCGCCGCACCGGCCACGACCCCGCCTAGGGCCCTGCCCACGACCCCGCCCACCGGTGGCCGCCCCGCCCGGAACGGGATCGCGCGCCGCACCCGGAAGCCGAGGGACTCGTACAGCCGGACCGCTCCGGTGTTGCGCGCCGCGGTGTGGAGGAACGGCGTCTCGCCCCGCTCGCGGACGCCGTACGCGACGGCCCGTACGAGCCGCGCCGCGAGCCCGCGCCCCCGGTACGCAGGATCCGTGCACACCGCGCTGATCTCGGTGAAGCCCGGCGGCCGCAGCCGCTCCCCGGCCATCGCGACGAGCACCCCCCGGTGGCGCAGGCCCAGATACGTGCCGAGCTCGACGGTCCGGGCCAGGAACGGGCCCGGCCGCGTGCGCGCGACCAGGTCCAGCATCTCCGGTACGTCGTCGGGCCCGAGCCGTACCGCCTCGGGGTCCGGCACGGCGGCGACCCCGCCGTCGACGAGCTGCACGCCCGGCAGGTCGGCGGTGAGCTCCCAGCCCTCCGGCACGGCCGCCCCGACGCCCGGCAGCGGCACCACCCCGTCGGCCCGGGCGAAGGCGGCCAGGTCCGCCCAGTCCGCCGCGTCCGGCCGGTCGGGCAGGCCCAGCCAGGGCGAGACGTCCACGGGGTAGCGCACCACGCGCCCGTACCGCTCGGCGAGCGCGGCGTGCGGGCCGGTCAGCGACGCGAACCCGGGGTTGTCCAGCGGGTGCGCGGCCCCCTCGGCCGTCACGGCGCGACCTCGATGACGACCTTGCCCCGCGCGTGCCCGGACTCGACGGCCCGCAACGCCTCACCCGCCCGCTCCAGCGGGTACACCGCCGTGATGTGCGGCCGCAGTACGTCCGCCACGGCGAGCGCGGCCACCGCGTCCAGGACCTCGGCGGTGCGGGCCCGGGCCACGGGTGCGCCGCCCAGCTCGGCGACGATCTGCTTGCCGCCCGCGGTGACCAGCCTCGTACGGTCCGCCACCAGCTCCGCGACGGCGCGCAGGTGGTCACCGCCGACCAGGTCGAGGACACCGTCCACGCCCTCGGGCGCCAGCGCGCGGACGCGCTCCGCGAGGCGCGGCCCGGACGCCACGTGCGTCACGCCGAGCGACTCGACGTACTCCCGCTTGCCCTCGCTCGCCGTGCCGAGGACGCGCAGCCCCTCGTGGCGCGCGAGCCGCGCCGCGTTGCCGCCGACCCCGCCGCCGACGCCCGTGACCAGGAGCGTGGCCCCGGCGGGCAGCGCGAGCTGGCGGATGCCGTCGTACGCGGTCGCCGCGGCCACCGGCAGCACGGCGGCCTCCGCGAACGACAGGCCCTCCGGCTTGTGCGCGGCGACCCCCGCCGGCAGCAGCGTGTGCGTGGCGTACCCGCCGGTGAGCGTGGACCCGAACACCGCGTCCCCGACGGCGAATCCGGTGACCCCGGGGCCCACCTCCAGGACCACGCCCGCCGCCTCGCTGCCGAACACCTCCGGCAGCACGGCGGGCGCCTGGCCGGGCCTGCGGTAGCCGCCGCGCAGCTTGTGGTCGACGGGGTTGACGCCCGCCGCCCGGACGGCGACGAGCAGCTCGCCCGGGCCGGGCCGCGGCGGCTCCCGGTCGACGAGGGCCTCCACCTCGGGCCCGCCGTGCCGGACGAAGACGTACGCCTTGGCCATGTGTTCCTCGCTCCCGTCGATCGACTTCCGACGGTGACAAGGAGGCCGGAGCGCCGGGCATTCCTGGGCGGCGGCACTGTTCACGCGGGTGCAACACGGGTTCCGTGCGGGCGGGTGCGACACGGGTTGCCGTGCGGGAGCACTCGTACACGCACACCGACGCCGTCGCCCGCTACCGGCGCATGCGCGGCAAGAACGTCTTCTACCCCATGGGCTGGGACGACAACGGCCTGCCCACGGAGCGCCGCGTCCAGAACCACTACGGCGTGCGCTGCGACCCCTCCCTGCCCTACGACCCCGACTTCACCCCGCCCGTCCGGCCCGGCAAGCGGCAACTGCCCATATCGCGGCGGAACTTCATCGAGCTGTGCGGGCGCCTCACCGCCGGGGACGAGCGGGCCTTCGAGGGCCTGTGGCGCACGCTCGGGCTGTCCGTGGACTGGTCGCGGACGTACCGGACCATCGACACCCGGGCCCGCGCCACCTCCCAGCGGGCCTTCCTCGACGACCTGGCGCGCGGCGACGCCTACCTCGCGGAGGCGCCCACCCTGTGGGACGTCACCTTCCGCACGGCCGTCGCCCAGGCCGAACTGGAGGACCGGGAGCGGCAGGGCACGTACCACACGCTCCGCTTCCACGGCCCCGGCGGCCGCACCGTCCTGATCGACACCACCCGGCCGGAACTGCTGCCCGCCTGCGTCGCCCTGGTCGCGCACCCGGACGACGAGCGGTACCGCGACCTCGTCGGCACCACCGTGCGCACACCGCTGTTCGGCGTCGAGGTGCCGGTCGCCGCCCACCACCTGGCGGACCCCGGGAAGGGCACGGGCATCGCGATGGTGTGTACCTTCGGCGACACCACGGACGTCACCTGGTGGCGCGAACTGCGGCTCGCCACCCGGCCCGTCATCGGCTGGGACGGCCGCTTCCGCGCCGAGCCGCCGAGCGGCCTCACCACGCCCGCGGCCCTGTCCGCGTACGCCGCACTGGCGGGCGCCACCGCGCACACCGCCCGCGAACGCGTCGTCGAGCTGCTGCGCGCCGACGGGGCGCTGCACGGTGAACCGCGCCCCGTCACGCACACCGTGAAGTACTTCGAGAAGGGCGACGCACCCCTGGAGATCGTCACCACCCGCCAGTGGTACGTCCGCAACGGCGGCCGGGACGAGCGGCTGCGCGCCGCGCTCCTCGCCCGCGGCGCCGAACTCCGCTGGCACCCGCCGCACATGCGGGCCCGCTACGACTCCTGGGTCGAGGGCCTCAACGGCGACTGGCTGATCAGCCGCCAGCGCTTCTTCGGCGTGCCCGTCCCGCTGTGGTACCCGCTCGACGGCGACGGCACCCCGGACCACACGCGCCCCATCGTCCCGGAGGCGGCGGCGCTGCCCGTCGACCCCCGCGCGCAGACGCCGCCCGGCTACGCGGAGCACCAGCGCGACCAGCCGTACGGCTTCACCGGCGACCCCGACGTCATGGACACCTGGGCCACCTCGTCCCTGACCCCGCAGATCGCCGGGCGGTGGCTGACGGATCCCGGGCTCTTCGCCGCGGTCTTCCCGATGGACCTGCGCCCGCAGGCCCACGAGATCATCCGCACCTGGCTGTTCGCCACGGTCGTGCGCGCCCACACCGGGCACGGCACCCTGCCGTGGCGGCACGCCGCGATCTCCGGGTGGATCCTCGACCCCGACCGCAAGAAGATGTCGAAGTCCAAGGGCAACGCCGTCACGCCCGTGGACCTCCTCGACCGGCACGGCGCGGACGCGGTCCGCTACTGGGCGGCGAGCGGCCGCCCCGGCGCGGACACCGCCTTCGACGTCGGCCAGATGCGGATCGGGCGGCGGCTCGCGACGAAGCTGCTGAACGTCGGGAAGTTCGTCATCGGCCTCGGCGACGCTCCAAGTGCCGGTGCCGGTGCCGGGGCCGCGGCGGCCGGGGTCACCGAGCCGCTGGACCGGGCCCTGCTCGCCGAGCTCGCCACGGCCGTCGAGGAGGCGACCGCCGCGTTCGAGGCCTTCGACCACGCCCGCGCCCTGGAGCGCGCCGAGCGGTTCTTCCGGCGCTTCTGCGACGACTACGTGGAGCTGGTCAAGGCCCGCGCCTACGGCGACCACGGCGGCGCGGCCGGGCGGGAGTCGGCGCGCGCCACGCTGCGGCCGCCCTCGACACGGTCCTCCGGCTGTTCGCGCCGGTCCTGCCCTTCGTGACCGAGGAGGTCCAGTCCTGGTACGCGGCGGACTCCGTGCACCGGGCGGCCTGGCCGTCGGCCACGGCGCTGCGGGCGCGCGCCGGCGACGCGGACCCGGCGGTCCTCGCCACGGCCGCCGAGGTCATCGCGCGGGTCCGCAAGGCCTAAGTCCCTCGCCCAGGTGTCCATGCGCGCCGAGGTCGCCACGCTGGAGCTGCGGGGACCGCGCGCGGCCCTCGGGCGCTTCGCCCTCGCCGAGCCGGACGTCCGGGCGGCGGGGCGGGTGGGCACGGTGTCGGCGCGGGAGACCGACGGGGAGCTGCGCGTGGAGGTGCTGCTCACGGCGTTCCACTGAGCGGAACGCGGGACTGGCGGAGCCCACAGGGGGTCGCGGTACTGTGCCCGGGTGACAACGCAATCGAACACACCTGCAGGCTGGTACCCCGACCCCAAGGGCGCTTCCCAGCTCCTCCGCTGGTGGGACGGTTCCCAGTGGACCGACCACACCACCGCGGACCAGCAGGGCACCTCCGCCCAGCAGGGCACTCCCGCCCCGCAGGGCACTCCCGCCCCGCAGGGCACCTCCGCCCCGCAGGGCGCCCCGGTCCAGCAGGTTCCGCCGCAGGCCGACCCGGCGAAGGTCCAGCGCCAGGTCCAGCAGCAGGCGGGCATCACGCCGCACGCGCAGGGCGGCGGCACCCTGTTCACCGAGCCCGTCCTCGTGGTGAACCAGAAGGCCAAGCTCATCGAGCTGACCAACGAGTACAAGGTCATGGACCAGGCGGGCAACCAGCTCGGCTCGGTCACCCAGGTCGACCAGAGCGCGCTCAAGAAGGTCGCCCGGTTCGTCTCCAGCCTTGACCAGTTCATGACGCACACGCTGGAGATCCGCGACGTCCACGGCCAGCCGCAGCTCCGGCTGACCCGCCCGCGCAAGTTCATGAAGTCGCGGGTCCTCGTGGCGCGCCCGGACGGCCAGCCGATCGGCGAGATCGTCCAGCAGAACGTCTTCGGGAAGATCAACTTCGCGATGATGGCCAACGGCCAGCAGGTCGGCGCGATCAAGGCGGAGAACTGGCGCGCCTGGAACTTCTCGATCGTCGACCACACCGACACCGAGGTCGCCCGGATCACCAAGACCTGGGAAGGTCTCGCCAAGACGATGTTCACGACGGCGGACAACTACGTCCTCCAGATCCACTTCCAGCTCCCGGAACCGCTCCTGAGCCTGGTCGTGGCCACGGCCCTGACAGTCGACACGGCCCTCAAGCAGGACTCCCGCGGCCTCGGCTAGCGGGCCCGCGCACGCGAGGAGGCGGCCGCACCTTCCGGTGGTGCGGCCGCCTCCGTGTCTCCGTAGGCATTCCTGCGCATCCGTACGCGTCTGCGGGCGTCTGCGGATATCTGTGGGTGTCCGTATGCGTTTGTGCGCTCCCGTATGCGTTTGTACGTGTCCGTACGCGGGTGCCAGTGCGCTAACCGCGCCGTGCGCACAGCGCCTCGGCGGGCTCCGGCTGGCCGGGGATCGAGGGCAGGTACTCCGCCACGGCCGGGGCGGCCGCCGCGGGCCCGGGCCCGCCTCCGGCCGCGCGGGGCGAGCGGGTCAGGAGCACCACCCCGTACGCGGCGAGGGCGGCGCCCGCCACCGCGAGGGAGATTCCGCCCGCGCCGCCCCGCAGCCGTTCGCCGAGCAGGGCCACGCCGATGACGGACGCAGCCACCGGGTTGGCCAGGGTGACGACGGCGAGGGGCGCGCCGAGGCCGCCGCGGTAGGCGGTCTGCGACAGCAGGAGGCCGCCGACGGCGAACGCCGCGACGAGCAGCGCCACGACCACGACCCGCCCGCTGAGCAGCGGCCCCGTGGTGTCCGTCGCCGCGACCGTCACGGTCTGCGTGAGCGCCGACGCCACGCCCGAGGCGAAGCCGGACGCGGTGGCGTGCCGCAGCCCCGGACGCGTACCGGGCCGGGAGAGCAGGCCGATCACGGCGGCCGTCACCGCGGCGACCGTGACCGCCTCCGGCAGGGTCAGCGTGTCCTCGGGCGCGGGCCCGGTCGCGGTGAGCAGCAACGCGCCCAGGCCGATCAGCGTGAGCCCCGTACCGCGCCATTCGAGCCGCGTGACGCGCCGCCCGGCGAGCCGTGCGCCCAGCGGCACGGCCGCGACCAGGGTGAGCGCGCCGAGTGGCTGCACCAGGGTGAGGGGCCCGTACTTGAGGGCCGCGACGTGCAGCAGCGCGGCGGCGGCGTTCAGCCCGACGGCCGACCACCACGCCCCGCTGCCCAGCAGTCGCAGCAGCCGGGGGCCGGTGTCCGCCAGGCGCGTGGCCAGGCGCTCCTGGGCGACGGCCGCGGCGGCGTACGCGGCGGCCGAGACCAGGGAGAGCACGACGGCCAGCAGCGGGGCGCTCACCGTGCGGCTCCGGCGCCGACTTCGCTCTTCGCTCCGGCGCCGAGTCCGATTTCCGCTCCAGCGCCAGCTTCAGTTCCGGCTCCGGCCCCGGCTCCAGCCCCGACTCCTGCCGGGACTCCGGCGCCGAGTCCGGACCCCGCTCCGGCCCCTGCTGCCACGCGTCCCGCCCCGGCCCCGGCCCCCGTTCCGACCACGTCCGGCGCGGCCGGGTGCCCGGGGACCGAGCGGTGCACCACCCGCGACGGGGCCGGGCGCGGCAGGCGCAGGACGGCCAGGGCGACGCCCAGCAGCGCGGTGGCCACGAGCGCGTCCAGCCAGTAGTGGTTGGCGGTGCCGACGATCACCAGGAGCGTGACCAGCGGATGCAGCAGCCACAGCCAGCGCAGCCGGGAACGGGTCGCGGCGATCAGGCCGATCGCCAGCATCAGTGCCCAGCCGAAGTGCAGCGACGGCATGGCCGCGAACTGGTTGGCCATCGAGTCGCTCGACGGCTTCGCGGCGTACACCGACGGCCCGTACACCCGCGCGGTGTCCACCAGGTGCGTCGCCGCCAGCAGACGCGGCGGGGCGAGCGGGAAGGCGAGGTGCAGCGCGAGGGCCGCGGCGGTGAGCACGGCGAGGACGCGCCGCGCCCACACGTAGTGCCGGGGGCGGCGCGCGTAGAGCCAGACCAGGAACAGCAGCGTCGCCGGGAAGTGCACGGTCGCGTAGTAGGTGTTCGCCACGTGCACCAGGCCGTCGCCGTGCAGCAGCGCGTCCTGCACGAGGCCCTCGCCCGGCAGCCGGACGGCTCGCTCGGCGTCCCACACGCGGTGCGCGTTGCGGAACGCCTCGGCGGTGTGGCCGTTGGCGAGCTGCCTGCCGAACTTGTAGACGAGGAACAGCCCGACCACGAGCAGCAGCTCGCGGACGAGCGGCGGCCGGGCGGAGGCGCCGTGGGCGGCCGGGTGCGGCGGTGCGCCGGCCCTGCCGGGCCGCCCGGACGCTGTCGCGGGTTCCGGCCCGGCGGGCACGGTGCGGGATTCGCGGGCTCTCATGCCCCGCCCCTTTACATGACGACTGGGTGGTGCGGTGAGCGGCGCTGCCGCCACTCACATCGATACGGTGATGTACCGATACGCCAGTGTACCGAAACGCTGGCGTACCGGTACACTGGCGTATCGATAAGGTGGTCGGCGCACCGCCGCACCGAGGGGATGAAGAGTCATGACGTCGCGGGAACCGGTACGGGAGTGCGCGCACGGCCGGGCGGCCGGCGCGCGCCGCTCCAAGATCACTCCCGAACGCGAGCAGGAGTTCTACGACGCCGTCCTCGACCAGCTCCGCGAGTGCGGCTACGAGGCCGTGACCATGGAGGGCGTCGCCGCCGCCACCCGGTGCAGCAAGTCCACGCTCTACCGGCAGTGGAAGACGAAGCCCCAGTTCGTGGCGGCCGCGCTGCGCGCCAACCGCTGTGTGCGCTTCGCGGGCATCGACACCGGTTCGGTCGCCGGTGACCTGCGCGCGGCGGCCCGCGCGGCCGCCGCGTGGAGCGAGCGGGACACGATGCTCGTCCAGGCGCTCAGCCACGCCGTGCAGCAGGACGAGGACCTGCGGCGGGCGCTGCGCGAGGCGCTGGTGGAACCGGAGGTCCAGGCGGTCGACGCGATCCTGCGGCGCGGCGTGGAGCGCGGCGAGCTGCCCGCCGACCACCCGGCCAGGGAGTTCGTCGCGGCGCAGCTCTTCGGCGTGCTGCGGGTCCGCCCCATGCTGGAGGGCAGGAACGCGGACGCGGAATACCTGACGCGGTTCGTGGACGCGGTGCTGCTGCCGGTCCTCGGCGTGGCGGACGACGGTGCGGGGGCCGCGGTGTCGGCAGGGTCCGTGGCGCCGACGGAATCCGTGGCGCCGACGGAATCCGTGGCGTCGGCGGGGTCAGCGGGGTCAGCGACGTGTGGGCTTTCTGTCGGGGCCGCGGATGCCTCGGGGTGCGTGGAGTCCGCGGAGGCCGGGCCCGGGGCCGTGGCGTACGGCGGTCCCGACCGTGCGGGCGGGGATTCTGAGGCCGGGGCCGGGCGGGCCGTGGCCCGTGGGAGGGTCGTGGCCCAAGGGAGCCTGGCCGACTGAGACGTGGGCCCCGGTCCGTGGGATGACCGGACCGGGGCCCGCCCGCGCCGCACCGTGGGGACGGGGGCGGCGCTCCCACCGGGGGGGGGGGGGGGGGGGGGGGGGGGGGCGGCCCCCCCGCGGGGGGGGGGGGGGGGGCCCCGGCGGCCGGGGGGGGGGGGGGGGGGGGGGGGGGGGGGGGGGGGTTGTCCGGGGGTGGGGTTGTGCCCCAGTGGCCCCGGCCCCTATTTCCCGTGGGCCCCGGGCCGGTGTCACCCCGGCCCGGGGCCCCGCCCGCGCCGCACCGTGGGGACGGGGGCGGCGCTCCCACCGTCGGGTGGGCCGAGTGCGCTCGGCCCACCCG
>NZ_JASCXL010000036.1:0-78457 GCF_030010595.1 Streptomyces sp. CC224B
CCCGGTCGCGGGGGGGGGGGGGGGGGGGGGGGCCGGCCCGCGGCCGGGGGGGGGGGGGGGCGCGGGCCCCCGCCCCCCCCCCCCCCCCCCTACGCCGGGTTCATATGGGGCTTCGCCCCTTTCCCCCTTTTTTGGCGCTTCGCGCCTCGTCCTCAAACGCCGGACGGGCTGAAAATGCGTGCGCGGGAGCCTCAGGCCGCCCGTGTCGGTGAGCCGTGGCCCTCGGGCTCGGGCTGGCCCGCTGCCTCGGCGGCCGCCCACTCCGTGACCAGGCGTTGGTACTCCCGGCGCTGCTCGGTACTCAGCCGCCCGCCGCAGCGCAGCCACAGCGCACGGATCTCCTCGTTCACCTCGTCCGCGGTGCGCCGGGGGCGCCGCGTCTCGGAAGCGGGATTCGTGGCCATGCTGTGAAGCCTACGTGCGAGGGCGTGAAGACGAAGTGAGTCCGCTCACGAAGTGATCAACGGCTCATTCACAGCGAAGAGATCAAGCCACCCGCGCGGGGCCGCTCAGGCGGGCTGCTTCAGGAGCTCCACCAGCCTGCTGAAGCTGTCCGCGCCGTGCCCGGCGTCCGCGCCGCGCCGGAAGGCGTCCAGGACGGCGCGCGGGAAGGCCGCGTCGACGCCCGCGTCCTCGTTCGTGTGCACGACGTGCTCCATGCTGGCCAGGCCCATGGAGATACGGTCCACGTCGCCCGCGTGGTTCCCGGCGTCGACGCGGGGCGCGTAGAAGTCGAGGAACTGGCCCATGCCCGCGAAGTTCTCGGCCGCGTACGGGGCGATGTCCGCCGCCGTCAGGCCGTGTGAGGCGGCGAGCGCCACGGCCTGCCAGTACGAGAGCATCGCGGGCCAGAAGATGACCATGTTGAGCTGGTACATGAGGGCGGCGAGGCCCGGGTCCTCGCCCCGGTAGTCGGTCTTGCCGGTGATCACCTCAAGGGCGGCGCGGTGCTTGTCGTACGCCGCGCGCGGGCCGCTGTAGAAGGTCGACGTGTCCGGGCCGCCGATGCCCGAGGGCGGGGTCAGGACGCCGCCGGTCAGGTGGGTGCCGCCGAGCTCCGTGACCCAGCGGGCCGCTTCACGGGCCTTCTGCGGGGTGTCGGAGCTGAGGTTGACCAGGACGCGGCCGGCCACCGCGTGCTCGGCGCCCTGGAACGCGGTGTACATGGCGTCGTAGTCGATGAGGCTGAGGACCACCAGCTCGTTGGCGAGCAGGGCCTGTTCGGGATCGGCGGCGAGCGTGGCGCCGCGCTCCACGAGGGCGTCGGCGCGCGAGGGGGTGCGGTTCCAGACGGTGACCTCGTAGCCGCGGTCCAGATAGGCGGCGGCCATCGCCTGGCCCATGGGGCCGAGCCCGATGACGGTGACGGACTGTGACATGGGTGCCTCCAGGACATGGATGGGGACAGGACGGTGGACAGGGGTGTGGCCTTGGACGAAGCAACTAGAACGAACGACTAGAACGAACGCTCTATCCAGTGCTCGGGTAGAACGTAGCACGCCTCTAGAACGAACGCTCTACTCAGTGGCGGATAAGGTGGCGGGATGAGTCAGTACAGCGCTCCTCCCAGCACGCGCGAGCGGATCGTCGTGGTCGCCGCGCGGCTCATCCAGCGGCAGGGCTACGTCGGCACCGGGATCAAGCAGATCGCCCAGGAGGCCCAGGCCACGCTCGGCTCCGTCTACCACGCTTTCCCGGGCGGGAAGGAGGCCGTCGCCGTGGCCGCGCTCCAGCACGGCGGGAAGGAGTTCTCCTGGCTCCTGAAGGACGCGCTGCGCCGTGCGGAGGACCCGGCCGCCGCCGTCGAGGCCTGCGCGGCCGACCTGGCGACCGGGCTGCGGGAGTCGGGCTGGACCGACGGCTGCCCCGTCACGGCCGCCGCCCTGGAGACTCTCGGCACGGACTCCGAGATCCAGCGGGTGTGCCGCGAGATCCTGCGCGCCTGGGAGGACGTCGTCGCCGAGAAGCTGCTCGGCTGCGGTTTCGCCGAGGCCGACGCGCGCGAGGTGGCCACGACCGTCATCAGCACCCTGGAGGGCGCGGAGGTCACCGCGCAGGTGAACCGCAGCGAGGAGCCCCTGCTGGCGGCGGGGCGGCAGCTGGCCCGGCTCATCAGGACGTACCAGGACTGACCGCGAACGCGCGAGAAGGTCCCGGGAACACGGAAAGGGCCCGGAACATCATGTTCCGGGCCCTTCCGAGGACTGCGCGAGCGGTGGTCAGGCCTTCTTCGGCTCCTCGAGGCGCGGGAAGAGGACCGCGCCCTTGGTCACCGTCGAGCCCGCCGGGAGCAGGCCCCAGGCGCCCGCGTCCTGGACCTTCTGCTCGGCGAGGGCGCCGAGCGACGCCTCGGCCCCCAGGGAGTCCCAGAGCTTCTGCGAGGTGTCCGGCATGACCGCGTTGAGCAGCACGGCGACGCCGCGCAGCGACTCGGCGGCCGTGTACAGGATGGTCGCGAGGCGCGCCTTGCCCTCGGCCGACTCGTCCTTGGCGACCTTCCACGGCTCCTGCTCCGTGATGTAGCCGTTGACCTGCTTGACGAAGTCGAAGACCGCGAGGATGCCGCCCTGGAAGTCCAGCTCTTCGCCGATCTTCCGGTCGGCCTCGGCGACGGCCTTGGCGAGCCCCTCCTGGACGGCCCGCTCGGCCGCGCCGGCGGCGGTGGCCTCGGGCAGGCTCCCGCCGAAGTACTTGCCGACCATGGCGGCGACGCGCGAGGCGAGGTTGCCGTAGTCGTTGGCCAGCTCGCTGGTGTAGCGGGCGGTGAAGTCCTCCCAGGAGAAGGAGCCGTCCTGGCCGAAGGCGATGGCGCGCAGGAAGTACCAGCGGTAGGCGTCGACGCCGAAGTGCGAGGTCAGGTCCTGCGGCTTGATGCCCGTCAGGTTGGACTTCGACATCTTCTCGCCGCCGACCATCAGCCAGCCGTTGGCGGCGATCCTCCCGGGCAGCGGCAGGCCCTGCGCCATCAGCATGGCGGGCCAGATGACCGCGTGGAAGCGGAGGATGTCCTTGCCGACGAGGTGCACGTTCGCGGGGAAGGTCTCACCGAACTTCGAAGGGTTCTCGTTGTACCCGACGGCCGTGGCGTAGTTCAGGAGCGCGTCGACCCACACGTAGATGACGTGCTTGTCGTCCCAGGGCACCTTCACGCCCCAGTCGAAGGTGGAGCGCGAGATCGACAGGTCCTGCAGGCCCTGCTTGACGAAGTTCACGACCTCGTTGCGCGCCGACTCGGGCTGGATGAAGCCGGGGTTGGCCTCGTAGTGCGCGAGCAGCTTCTCGCCGTACTCGCTCAGCTTGAAGAAGTAGTTCTCCTCGCTGAGCAGCTCGACCGGCTTCTTGTGGATCGGGCAGAGCTTCTGGCCCTCGTACGCGCCCTCGCCGTCGAGCAGCTCACCGGGGAGCTTGTACTCCTCGCAGCCCACGCAGTACGGGCCCTCGTAGCCGCCCTTGTAGATCTCGCCCTTGTCGTACAGGTCCTGGACGAACTCCTGGACCCGGTCGGTGTGGCGCTTCTCCGTGGTGCGGATGAAGTCGTCGTTCGCGATCTCCAGGTGCTCCCAGAGGGGGCGCCAGGCCTCCTCGACGAGCTTGTCGCACCACTCCTGCGGGGTCACGCCGTTCGCCTCGGCCGTGCGCATGATCTTCTGACCGTGCTCGTCCGTGCCGGTGAGGTACCACACCTTCTCGCCGCGCTGCCGGTGCCAGCGCGTGAGCACGTCGCCTGCGACGGTCGTGTAGGCGTGGCCCAGGTGAGGAGCGTCGTTGACGTAGTAGATGGGGGTCGAGACGTAGTACGACTGCACGTCGTTCGCCCCCTGCTTCTCGGATCCAGTGGCCGCCATGGTCGAAATCCTAACGGCCGAACGAAGATCGACTCACCTCACGCCGACGGGTGCCAGGAGGCCAGGACGCCCTCGTAGAGCCGCTTGTCGGTGAGGTCCTTGGGGGCGGGGCCCGCGAGGAGGTGGGCGGCGTTCTCCGCGGTCAGCCGGCGCAGGTAGTCGAAGGCCTTGCTGTCCTCGTCGCCGAAGGCGACGAAGGAGAAGAACAGCGGGAGCCGGGCGGCGTCCGCGAGGGCCTGGGTGGCGGGGCCCT
This sequence comes from Streptomyces sp. CC224B, assembly GCF_030010595.1. Taxonomy (NCBI): domain Bacteria; kingdom Bacillati; phylum Actinomycetota; class Actinomycetes; order Kitasatosporales; family Streptomycetaceae; genus Streptomyces; species Streptomyces sp. CC224B. Next base: position 4,099 of record NZ_JASCXL010000036.1, read on the forward strand.
TGGTGTCCGGGGCGCCGTCGGTCTGGAAGACCACCAGGGCGGGGGCGTCGCTGCCGCTCTTCTCGTAGTGGGCCACGACCTCCTCGACGGCGCGGTGGTAGCTGGTGCGGCCCATGTGGCCGCAGGCGGCGTGCAGTTCCTCGACGCGGTTCTCGTGGTCGGTGAGGGTGAGGGTGCCGGTGCCGTCGACGTCCGTCGAGAAGAAGACGACGTGGACGGTGGCGGCGGGGTCGAGGTGGGCGGCGAGGGCGAGGGTGCGGTCGGCGAGGTGCTGGGCCGATCCGTCCTTGTAGTACGGGCGCATGGAGCCGGAGCGGTCAAGGACGAGGTACACCTGGGCGCGGGTCCCCGTGAGCCCCCGCTTCCGCAGGGCCGCGCCCGCCGCCTTGTACGCCGCGGCGAGCCCCGGGGCCCGGTTCTTCACCTTGGCGAGACTGACCGCGGGCTTGGCCGCCGCCGCGGGCTCGGCCGTGACCGGGGTCTCCGCCTCGGGCGCGGTCTGGGCTTCGGCTTCGGCTTGGGCGGGCTCCGCCGTGGGGGTTTCCGCGACCTGCGGCTGCTCTGCGAGGGGCGGCTGCGCGGGGGCGGGCCCTGCTGGGGTGGGCTCAGTCTCACGGTTGCCCGGCACCTCGGGCTGTGCCCGCCCTTCCCCAAGCTCTCGGCTTCGCTCGGGGCGGTCGCTCGCAGCGGGGGCCGTCGGGGTCTGCGGCTCCTCCGCCGCCGGCGGCGCTACGGCCTGCGGCTCCGCCGCCGGGGGCGCCTGTATGGGGGTGGGCTCTGCCGGGGTGGGGCTGGGGGCTGAGGGGTGTGCTGCCCCGTCATGGGCGGGTGGGTGGGCGAGGGGGGGCGCCGCGGAGCGGCGGACCGTGACGTTGTCGAAGGCGGCAGCCACGAGCGCTTCCGCCGCGGAGGCCTCAGCCTCCGAGGAGGACCCGTCCGCGGCAGCGGCCTCGGCCTTGGAGGCGGGCTTCGCCGGGGCGGCGGACTCGGCCGGGGCGGTCGGCGTGGCGGGAGCGGCCTCGACCGCGGTGCGGGCCGCAGGGGCGGGCTCGGCCGTGGCGGAGCCGGAGTCGGCGGCCGGGGCGGGCTCGGCCGGGGGCAGCTCGGGGGCGGGGTCCGGGGCGGGGTCCGGGGTGGGGGACGTGGCGTCGGGTCGAGGGCGTCGGAAGACGCTTCGCAGACGATCCAGAATGCCCATGTGCGCACCCCTAAATATGAGTTCGGCGTAACGGAGTCCCCAACCGGCCCCCGGGCCACGAGGGACACGTAAGGGTAGCCGCCGCCTACCCCGGCCCTCCGGGGCGCACCCCGGGCTCGCGCGGGGAGCACGCGAAGCCCCGCCCAGGGCCCAGGGGCCAGGCGCCGCGGAGGCCAGCCCAGGGCCGGGGGCCAGGCCTGCTCAAGGCCCAGGGGCCAGGCGCCGCGAGGCCCGGTCAAGGCCCAGGGGCCAGGTGAGGCCAGGTAAGGCCAGGCGCGGTTCACGCTCCGTTCACCCGCAGTCCCCCGTCCTGCTGGCAACCGCCCCTAGCCTCCAGCCGGAGCCGCGGAAAACGAGCGAAAACAGCCACACCGCGACTGATTCGGCCACCCTGGAGGAAACCCGTGCGCAAGCTGCTGCCCCTGATCACCTCGCACCCGGGCGGCTCCGGCGGCCGCTCGGCCATGACGTGCCGGTTCCGCTGCGGCGACGCCTGCTTCCACCCGGTGCCGAACACCAGCGACAACGAGTACGTCGGCGACGTCATAGCCGGCGCGCTGAGCCGCCGTTCGATGATGCGCGCGGCGGCCGTGGTGACCGTCGCCGCGTCGGCCGCGGGCGGCGTCGCCCTCGGCCCGGGCGCCGGCGAGGCCGCCGCGGCCGGGGCCGCGGCCCCGGCGAAGCAGACACCCCGGGGCCGCAAGGCCGCCCGCGGCCTGCGCTTCACGCCCGTCGCGCCGAACACCGCCGACAAGGTCACCGTCCCCGACGGCTACCGCCAGAACGTGGTGATCCGCTGGGGCGAGCCCATCCTGCGCGGCGCCCCCGCCTTCGACGCGGACAAGCAGACCGCGAAGGCCCAGGCCGGGCAGTTCGGGTACAACAACGACTTCCTCAGCCTGCTGCCGCTGCGCCACGAGGGCGAGGACCACGGCCGCCAGGTGCTCGTCGCGAACCACGAGTACACGGACGAAGTCCTGATGTTCAAGGGCTACGACCCCAAGAACCCGACCCGCGAGCAGGTGGAGATCGCCTGGGCCGCGCACGGGCTCTCCGTGGTCGTCGTCGAGGGCGAGCGGAGGACGGGCGCGCTGCGCCCCGTACCGCGGCACCGCCTCAACCGCCGGCTGACCGCCACCACCAAGTTCCACCTCACCGGCCCGGCCGCGCGCAGCGAGTTCGTCCGTACGAAGGCCGACCCGCGCGGCACCACCGTCCTCGGCACGCTGAACAACTGCTCCGGCGGCACCACCCCGTGGGGCACCACCCTCCACGGCGAGGAGAACTTCAACCAGTACTTCGCCCACGCGGACAAGGTCACCGACCCGACGCAGGCGGCCCGCCTGAAGCGGTACGGCGTCGTCGGCGGCGAGTCCGAGCGCAAGTGGGAGCGGTTCGACGACCGCTTCGACCTCACCAAGGAGCCGAACGAGCCGCACCGCTTCGGCTGGGTCGTCGAACTCGACCCGTACGACCCGGACTCCACGCCGCGCAAGCGCACCGCGCTCGGCCGCTTCAAGCACGAGGGCGCGCAGCCGAGCCTGACCCGCGACGGCCGCCCGGTCGTCTACATGGGCGACGACGAGCGGTTCGACTACGTCTACAAGTTCGTGAGCAGCAAGCGCATGGCCAAGGGCGACTCGCGCTGGGCCCGTGAGCACAACCTCACGCTGCTCGACGAGGGCACGCTGTACGTCGCCAAGTTCACCGGTGACTCCCCGGCGGACGAGATCGACGGCAAGGGCACGCTGCCCGAGGACGGCGAGTTCGACGGCAGCGGCCGGTGGATCCCGCTGGCCACGGCGTACGCGGGTGGCAAGGCCGTCTCCCACGTCGAGGGCATGACCGCCGACGAGGTGTACGTCTTCACGCGCCTGGCCGGTGACAAGGTGGGCGCCACGAAGATGGACCGGCCCGAGGACATCGAGCCGTCGCCGCACTCCGGCAAGGTGTACGTCGCCCTGACGAACAACACCGACCGCGGCAAGCCCGGCAAGGCCGGGGCCGACGAGGCCAACCCGCGCAACCTCAACAAGCACGGCCAGGTCCTGGAGCTGACGGAGTCCCGCAACCGGCCCGAGGCCACCCGCTTCGCCTGGAACCTCTTCCTCGTCGCGGGTGACCCGAACGACCCCGCCACGTACTTCGCGGGCTTCCCGAAGGACAAGGTCAGCCCCATCTCCTGCCCGGACAACGTGGCCTTCGACCCGCACGGCAACCTGTGGATCTCCACCGACGGCAACCAGCTCGGCTCCCACGACGGCCTGTTCGGCGTGGCCACCAAGGGCGAGCGGCGCGGTGAGCTCAAGCAGTTCCTGACGATGCCGAAGGGCGCGGAGACCTGCGGCCCTCTGGTGCAGGAGCGGCGCGTGCTCGTCGCCGTGCAGCACCCGGGCGAGATCGACGGCGCGTCCGTCGAGAAGCCCGCGAGCAGCTGGCCGGACGGCCCCGGGAAGATCGTGCGCCCGGCGGTCGTGTCGGTGTGGCGCGCCGACGGCCGCGACATCGGCGTCTGAGTACGTCGGGACACCGGCGACGACGAGTACGTGACGAGTACGTGACGAGTACGGCCATCGGCGTCCGAGCACGTCAGGAGGGGTGCCCCGGCCCGGGGCGCCCCTCGGGCGCGCGGGTCACAGGGGGGTGGGCCGCAGGTCGCGGGCGGCCTGGGGGCCGAGGTCCGGCGGCGGGGGGAGCGGGGAGGGCACGGGGCCCGGCGGGGCCGGGGGGCGGGGCGCGGGGGGCCCGGCGGCTCCGGTGCCGAGGAGCCAGTCCTGGTACGCGGGGGATTCGGCGGCGGCCTCCCAGTAGGCGGCCTCCAGGTCGCCGTACACGGCGTTCAGCTCGGTCTCCGTACGGGCCGCGACGTACAGGCGTACGCCCAGCGGGTCGCCGTGCAGGGGTCTGACGGCCATGTCGGGTCTCGCCACCGAGGTGGGCTGGCAGAAGGTGACGACCTCGCCGGTGGCGACCAGCGTGGCGGCGGTGAGGTAGTCGCCGTGCAGGACGCGCGGGTCGAGGCCCGCGGCGGTCAGCACCCGCCGCAGCCCGTCCCACTCCCCGTCGACGGTGGGGTCCACCATCCACCGGTCGGCGGCGAGGTCGGTGAGGCGGACGACGGGGTGGCGGGCGGCGGGGTGGTCGGCGGCGAGCGAGACGAACTGCGGCTCGCGGTCGATGAGGACGCGGCGGGCGAGGCCGTCGGGGAACCGCAGCGGGCTGCCCTCCACCTCGTGCACGAACGCCACGTCGAGCTGGCCGTCGGCGACGGCGCGCAGCAGCGCGTTCGCGGACACGTCCATCTGCAGCGAGGTCTCCGTGCCGGGCAGGCTGGCGCGGAGCCGGCGCAGCCAGCCCGGTATGGCGCGGCTCGCCGTGGAGCCGATGCGCAGCCGCGGCTCGCCGTCGCCGGCGCGGGCCGCCGCCGCGCGGGCCTCGGTGACCAGGGCCCGCATCTCCACGACGAGGGGGCGGGCGCGGCTGAGGACGGTGCGGCCGAGCGGGGTCGGCCGGCAGCCGGTGCGCTCGCGGACGAAGAGCGGGCCGCCGACGGCGTGCTCGATGCGGCGCAGTTGGGTGGTCAACGAGGGCTGGCTCATGCCGAGTTGGCGCGCCGCCTTGTGCAGGCTGCCGGTGTCGGCGATGGCGCACAGTGCGCGGAGGTGCCTGACCTCGAGCTCCATGGCCGTGAGCGTAGAGCGGGTTACGGCAGCACACCAGCCTCCCAAACACCCATGGAACCGTAGAAGTTGCCCCTTCCTGCGGTGACCGGATGCGCGGCGATAGGGGCGCGCTATCGCCACCTGCCATCATCCGCGCGGGGTCCGGCTCCCCGACACTCACGGATAACCGAAACGTTCACCTTTCACCGAACGAGTAGGGAGCCCCCCACATGCACAAGCGTTATGTCTCCGTCGCCGCCGCGCTCGGACTCGCGGTCGCCGCGCTCGGCACCTCCTCCGTGGCGTCGGCCGCCCCGTCGTCCGACACGGCCAAGGCCACCACCTCGACGTCGGCGAAGTCGTCGGCCGCCCGGTACGCGGGCTCGGCCGAGGAGGCCGCCGCGAACAAGGCGTTCTTCGAGGCCGTCGTGAAGGCCGTCGCCGAGAAGCGGGCCGCGAACCCCGGCGCCCGGGCCGTCACCGTGACGTACAACGCCTCGCGCGCCCCGTCCTTCCGCCAGCAGATCGCCGCGTCCACCTCCATATGGAACGCCGCCGTCACCAACGTCCAGCTCCGCGAGGGCACGACCGGCGCGAGCTTCTCGTACCGCGAGGGCAACGACCCGCGCGGCTCGTACGCGAGCACCGACGGTCACGGGCGCGGCTACATCTTCCTCGACTACCGCCAGAACCAGCAGTACAACTCGACGCGGGTGACCGCGCACGAGACCGGCCACGTGCTCGGCCTGCCGGACAACTACCGCGGCCCGTGCTCCGAGCTGATGTCCGGCGGCGGCCCCGGCCCGTCCTGCCAGAACGCCCAGCCGAACGCCACCGAGCGGGCCCGGGTCAACCAGCTGTGGGCCAACGGCCTGGCCAAGGCCATGAAGCAGGTGGAAGCGGCACGCTGACCCGGTCGGCGGTCCGCTCCCGCCACCACCGCGTCCCCGTGAGGGTCACCCCCGCGGGGACGCGATGGCGCGGGCCGCCGCCACCTCCTGGCGCAGGGGTTCCAGGACGCTGTCCTCGGGGCCGGTGAACTCCACCGGCACCGGGACGAGCACCTCCACCTCGCGCAGGCCGTCGGCGAGATCCCGCAACTGCCGTACGACTTCCCCGGCCTCCGCCCCCTCGGGGGCGGGGGCCCCGTGCCGTACCCGCACCCGCGCCGCGGTGGTCGCGTCGACGATCCGCTCCACCGCCACCACCAGCGGCCACCACGCCGCGGCCCGCGCGCCCATGGGCGGCGGCTCGCTCAGGGCCCGCTGGAACTCCGTACGGATGTCGGACAGGTCCCGGTAGAGGCGGCGCCGCATCCGGGCCCGCGCGGCGGGGTCGGGCTCGCCGCCGGGGCTGCCGAACGCGCACTCCACGTACTCCGCCGTGTCGGCGACCGCGTCCGCGAGCCGGTGCCCGATCCGGGTGTGCCAGCTCTCCGGCCACAGCAGGTAGCCCGCGACGAGCGCGATGGCGCAGCCGATGAGGCTGTCCAGGAGCCGGGGCAGGACGAGCCCGAAGCCCTGGTGGTTGAGGACGTCGGAGAGCAGCAGGATGACGGGGGTGATGGCGGCGGTCTGGTAGCCGTAGCCGCGCGGGGTGAGCGCCGGGATGAGCGCGGCGAGGACGAGGACGACGGGCACGTCCCACCAGCCGCGGTCGACGGCGGAGAGCACGGCCGCGGCCACCACGAGCCCCGCCGCCGTGCCGAGGGCGCGCAGCACCGCGCGCGAGAACACCGAACCGAAGTCCGGCTTGAGGACGAAGGTGACGGTGAGCGCCACCCAGTACGAGCGCGGCACGTCGACGAGGGACACCAGCGCCTGCGCGATCCCGATGCACAGGGCGAGCCGCAGGCCGTACCGCCAGGAGGCGCCCGACAGCATGACGTTGCGGGTGGCGCGGCGGGCCCGGACGCGCAGCGCGGCGGGCCGCCCGAGCCGGTCGTCGGCGGGCACGGCGGTGAGCGGGTCGGGGTCGGCGAGGGTGTCGGCGGCGTGCCGCAGCGCCTGGTACACGGCCCGCGCGGCGGCGCCGTAGTGCTCGGGCACCGCGCCGGGGAGGCCCAGGTCGACGGGGTCCGGGGCGGGTCCGCGGGCGATGGCGTCGGCGAGGCGGCGGGCCGCGCGCGGCAGTTCGGGCGGGAGCCGCTCGCCGTAGCGGTGGGCGGCGGGGGCGGCCTCGACGACGGGCGTGATGGCGTTCAGCTCGGCGATGAGGCGGACCAGGTCGGGGCTGCGGCCGCGGTCGCGGGCGCGGCGGGCCAGGACGAGGTCGTAGGCCTTGTTGAGGGACGCGGTGACGGTGGCGCGGGCCTCGTCGTAGGCGTCCTCGCGGGCGTGGGCGGCGCCCGCCGCCTCCAGGAGGGCGGCCACGTTCCGGTACGCCGTCGCGACGGCCGTCCGCTCCGGTACGCCGGACCGCAGCGGCCAGGCGAGCAGCGCGAGGGCGAGGACGAGGAGGCCGCCGCCGGTCATCAGGACCGGCGCGAGCCACCACGCGCCGGGCAGCGGGAGCCCGGCGCCGATGACCGCGTTGAGCAGGAGCAGCAGGCCGGAGACGGAGGCCACGGCGCCGATGGTCGACATCATCCCGGAGACCAGGGCGACGAGTGTGACCGCGGCGACCGCGGTCACGGCGTGGCCGTGGACGAGGGAGCCCAGGGTGACGCCGACGGCCCCGAAGAGCTGGGGGACGGCGATGTTCAGGATCCGCATGCGGTAGGCGTCGGCGGTGTCGCCGATGACGCCGGACAGCGCGCCCATGCTGGCGAGCGCCCCGTACGCCGGGTGGCCCGCCGCGGTGCCGATGGCCAGGGGCAGGGACATGGCGACGGCGGCGCGGGCGGCCGCGGCCCAGGGGACGGGGGCCGGTTGCGGTCTGAGCGACCTGACGAGCCAGGGGGGTGGGGCGAGGGAGGCCAATGGGGCTCGACGGCGCATATGCCCATTATCGCCGGGGTGATCGTCTGGGGCTGGCCCTCGCGGTGCGCCCCAGGCCCGCCCCTCCCCGAAACCGAGGGCTGCCGCCCCCGGGCCCCCGCCCTTCTCGTCTGGGGCTTCGCCCCTTTCCCCCTTTCTTTGGCGCTCCGCGCCTCGTCCTCAAACGCCGGACGGGCTGAGATGTCCTCGACTCGCGGACGCTTTCAGCCCGTCCGGCGTTTGAGGACGAGGCCGCCAGGCCGATGGAGGGCGGGTGGGTGGGGGAAGAGTCCTGCGGGGAGTCAGGGGCGGTGCAGGGTGAGGTCCAGTTGGACCGCGCGGTGGTCCGTGTTGCCGATCTCCACGAAGCGCACGTCCCGCGCCCCGAAGTCCGGCGAAGCCAGCACGTGGTCGATCTGTGCCCCGAACGGCCGGGGCAGGGCCGTCGGCCAGGTGGGCGTACGGGAGGACCCGGCCACGCGCGCCGCGTCGCGGAGCCCCTCGTCGAGGATGCCCCGGAACGCCGCGTGGTCCTGCGTGGCGTTGAAGTCCCCGGCCAGGACGGTGGGCTGCCCGTCGCCCGCGGCGGCGTAGTCCCGCAGGGCGCCCAGCTCGCGCCGCCACCGGTCGACGTCCCCGGCGGTGGGCGGCATGGGGTGGGCGAGCTGGAGCCGGACCCGGACGCCCTTGACGTCGGCGACCGCCCCCGGCATGCCGAGGGTGCCCCGCACCCCCGCGGCCCGCTCCAGCGGCACGTTGGCGAGGATGACGGACCCGTCGGCCCCGTCCCCGCCGGCGGCCACGCGGTAGGGGTAGGCGGACTCCGGCAGCCGCGCGCGCAGCAGGTCCTGGCAGGCCCGGTCGCACTCGGACACGAAGACGAGGTCCGGCTTCCGCTCCCGGACGGCCTTGACGAGGCCGGGCGCGCCGCGCCCGAACTCGACGTTCGAGGCGAGCACCCGCAGGTCGGCGACCGGCCGCCCGTCCGGCTCCACGACCTTCCCGTACGGCTCCGTGAACCAGGCGAGCCCGCCGAGCACGGCCACCGCCCACACGAGGCCGACGCGCCACCGCCCGTACGCGGCGAGCAGCAGCGCGGCCGCGGCGGGCGCGAGCAGCCACGGCAGGAAGGCGAGGAGCTGGGGCACGGGCGTGACCGCGTCGGTGTCGGCGGCGCGGCAGCCGAGCACGGCGCTCACCCCGGCGAGCAGCAGGCCCGCCGTCCAGGCGGCGACGCGCCAGGACATCGGCCGGCGGGCGGCGGCGTGGTCGTCGGCGATCCGCTCCGGCTCGGTGGGCGGTGCCGTCAGGTGCTCCAAGGGGCGGCCTTTCGTCGACGGGGCGGCCCGCCCGCACGGCGCGCTGCCGGGATCCTCTGTGAAGGACGCGGGGGCGGGGCGGAAAGTTTCCCGTACGCCGGTACGCCTCTACCCCGGCGCGCTCGTGCGCTCGTGCACCCGTGCACCCGTACGCCCGGGCACCCGTGCGCCCGGGCCCGCGGGGACGCGCGGGGCCACGCCGCGCGGCACGTACCCGCGGGAGCGCCGTGCCCGCCGGGTCAGCCGCGCTCCTCGCCGGCCGGGGCGCGCGGCACCGGGGGCGTTTCCTCCGGCTCCCCGGCGGGCGCGGTCCGGGACCGCCACGGCGGCGGCCACCACCAGGCCGCCACCGCCACCAGGGTGCCCAGGCCCACGAGCACCCAGGCGGTGACGCGCAGGCTCTCGGTCAGCGCGTCGTAGACGGCACCGGCCGCCGCCCGGGACACGTCCGGCGGCAGGTCGTCCAGGGTGAGGGCGCGGCCCACCGCGACGGCGGCGGCGAGCGCGGCGGCCCCCAGCGCGATGCCGAGGGCGGTGGCGAGGACGGCGCGGCGGCGGCGCGCCGCGAGGAGGACACCGCCGGCGGCGCAGGCCGCGGCGGCGACGGGCAGCCAGACGCCGGCGGCCTGGAGCATGCGGAACACCTTCCGGTAGTCGCCGAGGTCCTGCGACCGCATGACGGTGACCTCGGTGTGGCGCACCGGGATGCGGTCGGCGAAGGGCACGCCGTCGTCGGCCAGTTGGCGCTTGACCTGTTCGGTGAGGGGGGCGAGGTCGATGGTGACCTCGCTGTCGGAGTCGTTCTTCAGGGCCTCCTCCACGGCCGCGTGCGCGGCGCGGTTCGCCGCGTCCCACGCGGTGCGGTAGGCCCGCGTCGTGGTGAAGGAGCCGACGGCGTCCCGTACGAAGGACTCGACGGCGGACTGCAGCGGACCGGCGTCGATCTCCTCGACCGCCGCGTCGGTGACGGCGTCGGCCACGGCCGCCCGGACCGCCGGGTCCTTCGACAGCGGCGCCATCGTGGCCACGTACCGGTCCGTGTCCTGGATCTCGTACGCCGTCCACGTGGAGACCGCGCCGAGGGGCGCGAGCAGGCAGGCGAGGACGAGCAGGAGGGCGGCGAGCGCGGGGCGGGCGGCGGCGAGGGCGGGGCGGGGGGTGTGCGGGCGGGGGCCGGTGCGCGGGCGGGAGTCCACGTCCACCAGGCAAGACCCCGGCCGCGCGGGGCGCGACCGGGGTGACTCCGGATGGCGGAGCCGGCGGTGGCAGCGGCCTACTTCCGGCTGTACAGGCGCATCGTGACCGGGCCGAAGACCGCCACGAGCACGCCCGCCCAGCCGAGGGTCCAGGCGATCTCCGCGGTCGGCCGGTCACCGTCCATCAGGCCGCGCACGGCGGAGGCGAGATGGGTGATCGGGTTGTTGTTGACGAAGGCCTGGAGCCAGCCGGGCATCGTCTCGGGCTTGACGAAGATGTCGCTGAGGAACGTCAGCGGGAACAGCATCATCATGCTGACGCCCATCACGGACTTCTCCGTGCGCAGCAGCAGCCCGAACATCGTCCACACCCAGGAGAAGGCGAAGGAGAAGACGAGCAGCAGCACCACGCCGAGGAGCACGCCGACCGCGCTGTCCGGGCGGAAGCCGAGGACGAGGCCGACGGCCAGCATCACGGCGGACGCCATGGCGTACCGCAGGGCGTCACCGAGCAGGTAGCCGACCATCGCGGAGGGCCGCCAGATCGGCAGCGAGCGGAAGCGGTCGAAGACGCCCTTCTCGATGTCGGTGTTGACCGACACGCCCGTGTACATCGTGATCATCACGACGGACATCACGAGGATGCCGGGCAGCAGGTACTGGATGTACTCGCGCGGCGACCCGGCGAGCGCGCCCCCGAAGAGGTACGTGTACATCAGCACCATCATGACCGGGAACGCGGTCACGTCGAAGAGCTGCTCCGGCACGTGCTTGATCTTCAGCACGGCCCGCCAGCCGAACGTCAGGGACGTGGACAGGGCGCCGGGGCGGCGCGGGCGCTCGGTGGAGACGAGCAGCTCGGCGAGGGACTCGGCGCGGACGGGCGCGAGGTCCTGGGTCTCGGTGGGGGCGGCGGTGCTCATCGGGCGGCCTCGGCTTCCGTGCGGCCCGCGCCCGCGGTGGCGGACCCCGCGGGACCCGCGGGCGTGGCGGGGGTGGTGAGCGGCTGGTCGGTGAGGGCGAGGAAGACCTCGTCGAGGCTGGGCTGGCCCAGGGCGAAGTTGTCGACGGTGATGCCCGCGCGGGCCAGCTCGGCGAGGGCGCGGGCGGCCTTCTCGGCGGCGGCCTCCCCGGCGGCGGCCTCCCCGCCCGGGGCCCCGCCGTCGCCGACGCGGGCGGTGAGCGCCACCGGGTCGGGTTCGAGCTGCACCTGCGCGTCCAGGGCGAGCCGCAGCAGCCGCGCGGCCTCCTCGCGCCGGTCGGCGTCCCGCAGCCGCACGTGCACCGCGCCCGCGCCGACGGACGCCTTCAGCTCGCCCTTGGTGCCCTCGGCGATGACCCGGCCCCGGTCGATGACGGCGATGCGCGACGCGAGCTGGTCGGCCTCGTCCAGGTACTGCGTGGTGAGCAGGACCGTGGTGCCCTGGGCGACGACGGCCCGCACGATGTCCCAGACCTGGTTGCGGCTGCGCGGGTCCAGGCCGGTGGTCGGCTCGTCGAGGAACAGCAGGTCCGGGGTGTTCAGGATGGACGCGGCGATGTCGATGCGGCGCCGCATGCCGCCGGAGTAGTTCTTCACCTGCCGTCCGGCGGCCTCGCCCAGGCCGAACGCGGTGAGGAGCTGCTCGGCGCGGGTGTGCGCGGCCTTCCTGCCGTGGCCCGTGAGCCGGGCGAGCAGGACCAGGTTCTCCGTGCCGGTGAGGTCCTCGTCCACGGACGCGTACTGCCCGGTGAGGCTGACGCGGGCGCGGACGGCGTCGGCCTCGCGGACCACGTCGTGGCCGAACACGTGGGCCTCGCCGCCGTCCGGGCGCAACAGCGTGGCGAGCATCTTCACCGTGGTCGTCTTGCCGGCGCCGTTCGGCCCGAGGAGGCCGTAGACCGTGCCCGCCGGGACGGTGAGGTCGACGCCGTCGACCGCGCGGTTGTCCCCGAACTCCTTCACCAGGCCGGCCGTCTCGATGGCCGGGCCGTCGGGCCTGGAACGCCGGTGGGGTCGTTCACTGCTCATGTCCTGCGCCTTCCGGTGGCGGTGCGCGCTGCCGCCGGGTCGGCAGCGGTGCGTCATGAGGGGAGACCGGGCGCGGCCCGGAAACTCATCGTCCGCCACCGGGAGGGGGACCGCGCTCCGGTGGAGCGGCGGCCCGCACGGGTGTTTCCTGGGAGGAGGTTGTTGCTCCTGAGCGGGAAGGAACCGCCATGGCAGTCACCGCACCCGGATCCCGCGGATCCCACAGGCCGCACAGAATTCACAGGCCCCACGGGACGCGCGGCGCCCACGGGAACGCCGGGGCCCGCGCCCTCTCCCACGTCCTCGCGGCACCCGTGCTGCTGGCCCTGGTCTACGGCCTGTGGACGGCGACCAACGACCGCAAGGGCGGCTCCGTCACCGTCGGCAACGTCGTGCTCGGCATCGTCTCGGGCGTCGTCCTCGGCGCGCTGTACATGGCGCTGCGCCGCCTCGCCCCCGCCCTGCCGCGCGAACTGCGCGCCCCCGCCTGGGGTGCCCTCGCGGGCGTGTCCGTGGGCTTCCTGTACAGCCTCACCGAGGCGAGCCTGCTGCGCTCGGTGGGCGTGGGGGCGGCGGTCGCGGCGGGCGTCGCGGCGGCGACGTACTACTACTTCACCACGCACGAATGAGCCGTACGCGAAGGACCCGCCACGAAGGGCCCGCACACGAAGGGCCCGCACACGAGTGACCCGCACACGAAGGACCCGCCCGCCCCTGCCGGGGCGGGCGGGCCGGGGGTGTGCCGGTCAGAGCGCGCCCAGGTCGACGGCGCGGGCCATGGCGCGGTAGCCGGCGTCGTTGGGGTGCAGGTGGTCCCCGCTGTCATACGCGGGCCGGATGCGCTCGGGGTCCTCGGGGTCGGCGAGGGCCTTGTCGAAGTCGACGTACGCGTCGTACTCGCCGGAGGTGCGCACCCAGGTGTTGAAGGCGTCGCTGACGGCGGCGGCGTGCTTGCCGTAGTGGTCGGAGCCGCCGAGCGGCAGCAGGGTGGCGCCGACGACCTTCAGGCCCTTGGCGCGGGCGGCGCGGATCAACTTCCGGTGGCCGTTGATCAGTTCCTCGGCGCTGACCACCGGCGCGGGCTTGTACGTCGGCTTGTCGGTCTCGCTGAAGCCGATGTCGTTGAGGCCTTCGAGGATGACGACGGTCCCGGCGTTGGGCAGGTTCGTGACGTCCCGGGCGAAGCGGGTGGCGCTCTTGTCGCCGAACCACGCCGAGTCGTTGAGCACCATGTTGCCGCCGATGCCCGCGTTGACGACGGGCCGGGGCGTGCCCGCCTTCGCGAGGCGCTCGGCCAGGGCGTCGGACCAGCGGCGGTTGCGGTCGGTGGAGGACGCGAAGCCGTCGGTGATGGAGTCGCCGAAGAGGACGACGGCGTCGCGCTCGGGCCGCTCGTCACCGCGTACGTCGACGCCCGCGAGGTAGTACCAGGACTCGGTGGACTCGCCGAAGGCGGCGCCGCCGGTGTCGGCGACGTGGTCGCCCTGGGCGCGGTAGCTGGTGGCGAACGACTGGGCGTGGAAGGTGGCGGGCCCGGTGGTGCGGGTCAGCCGCAGTGTGACGGTCACGGAGTCGAAGCGGTCCAGGCCCAGGTCGGCCGCGTCGCTGGAGAGCTGCTTCCCGGCCGGGACGGTGACGGAGCGCTTCCCGCCGAAGGTCAGGTGGCGCAGGGAGCCCTTCTCGACGGCGGCGCCCTTGGTGCCGTCGGTGCGCGCGACGGTGGCGGCCTCGATGTGCAGCGGGGACGCGCCGTAGGCGTTGGAGAGCCGGACGCGGGCTCTGTCGCCGCCCTCGGTCACCCGGACCACTTGACGCAGGGTGTGGTTGTCGAACCCGGCCTCGGACCAGTTGGGCTTGAAGCCGATGCTGGGGCGTTGGGGTGATGCCGTCCAGGCGGCCGTCCATGGCGCGGCGGCGCGCTCGTTCGTGGCGGGGCGTTCGCCGCCGTCGGCCCGGGCGGCGGTGACGGCGAGGCCCGCGGTGAGGGCCAGCGCGGCGGCCAGGACGACGGACTTGCGGGCGGTGGACTGCCGGGTGTGCGAAGGCATGGCGCATCCTTGGGAGTTGGCGGGTCGGAAGGGCTGCCCGGCCGGAGTGGCCGGGCACGTCCCACGATCCGCCCACGCCGCTGGCCGATCAACGGCGATCCGTGAAACGATCCCCGCCCCGGGACTTATCGATGCAGGTCAGCGGCTTCGCAGGGGCAGCGGCTTCGCAGGGTCGGGGGCGGCAGCGGCGCACAGCCATGGGGGGAGCCGGGGTGGCCGGGATGGAACGACAGGAGCTGGAGACCTTTTTGACGCTCGCCGAGGAGCTGCACTTCGGCCGCACGGCGGAGCGGCTGCTCGTCTCGCAGGCGCGCGTCAGCCAGACCGTGAAGAAGCTGGAGCGCAAGATCGGCGCGCCGCTCTTCGAACGCACCAGCCGCGTGGTGCGCCTCGCGCCGCTCGGCCGCCAGCTCTACGAGGACCTGGCGCCGCTGCACCGGCGCATGGAGGAGGCCGTCGCCCGCGCCAGGGACGCGGCGCGCGGCGTCTCCGGAGAGCTGGGCGTGGGCTTCCTCGGCACCGGTGCGGGCTCCCTCACCCAGCCGATCCTCAAGCTTTTCCGGGAGCGCTGCCCGCGGTGCGAGATCCGCATGCGCGAGACCCAGTTCCAGGACCCGCTCGGGCCGCTGCGCTCCGGCGAGGTCGACGTCCTGTTCACCTGCCTGCCGGTGCGCGAGCCGGACCTGACGGTCGGGCCGGTGGTCATCAGGGAGCCCCGGGCGCTCGCGGTGCCGGCCGGCCACCGCCTGGCGGGCCGCGCGTCGCTGTCCTGGGAGGACCTGGCGGGCGAGACCTGCTTCGGCGTCGTCAACAGCGCCCCGGCCTACTGGTGGGACTTCCACGTCCCGCCCCGCACGCCGAGCGGCCGCGAGATCCGGCGGGGCCAGGCGGTGGCCACGTTCCAGGAGATGATGACCCTCGTCGCCACCGGCCAGGGCGTCTCGCCGGTCATCGCCTCCGTCGAGACGTACTACTCCCGCCCGGACGTCGTCTTCGTACCGGTACGGGACCTGCCCCCGGCGGAGGTGGCCCTGATCCGGCGCAGCGGCGCGCCGACCGCCGCCACGCGGGCCTTCGTCCAGGCCGTGCACGACGCGCTGGACGCCCACGGCGGCCCCGCGACCTTCTGAGCCGCCGCCGGGGCGGTGTCGGCGCCGGGGCGCCCCGGCGGGGGAGCGGTCCGTGCGGAGGGCCCGGATGACCGGGTCAGCCGGGGAGGCGCGCCTCCAGGCCGTCGAGGATGCAGTTCAGGCCCACCTGGAAGTAGCCCTGCCGGGCGTCCTGCACGTCCCGCCGCGGCTCCAGCTCGTACATCGCCCGGACCCGCGGGTAGGGCCGCACGGCCGTCTCCACCGCGGGCCGGACCGTCTCCATCCAGGCCTGCTCGTCGCGCCCGCTGCGCGCGAGCGTGGTCAGGTAGGCGGCCTCGGTGGTGGCGATGCCGATGACGTAGCCCCAGATGGTCTTGACGGCGATGTCGCAGGACTCCAGGTCGAACCCGCGGGTCTCGAAGAGGGCGAGCATGTCCTCGGTGAGGCGCATCATGTTCGGCCCCAGGTTGGCCATGCCCAGCTCGCCGAGGACGGAGGCGATCCAGATGTGCCGCAGCAGCACCTCGCGGACGTTCTCGCCGAAGCCCAGGGCGGCGGCGCGCCAGTCCTCGTGGGAGGCGGAGGCGGGCACCGGCACGTCGATCTCGCCGTACACCCGGTCGACGACGAGCTCGATGATCTCGTCCTTGTTGGAGACATGCGTGTAGAGGCTGGTGGCACCCGCGTTCAGCCGGGTGCCCAGCTTGCGCATGCTCAGGGCCTCCAGGCCCTCGGCGTCGAGCAGGGCGAGCGCCTCGGCCACGATCTGCTCGCGGCTGAGCGCGGGCTGCTCGCGGCGCTGTCGGCTCGGCCGGGTCCAGACGGACATCGAGGTCGGCTTCTCAGTGCGCATGCGGCCACCCTTCTCTGCACTCCCCTGTTGACCTCACCCTAACTCAGCCACGCACGTCGTTCGGCGGTTGCGAACAGTGTGCGGCGTACGTACAGTGTTCGGAGTAAGCGAACGGCGTACTGAGGAGGACCCGATGGACGGGCTCGGACAGCAAGGGAAGGAAGCGGGCGACGCGGCCACGGCACGCGATCCGCGCCGCTGGTGGATTCTGATCGTGCTCTGTCTGAGCACCCTCGTCCTGGTCGTGGACAACATGGTCCTGACCGTCGCGGTCCCGCCCATCGCCCAGGACATCGAGGCGACCGCGTCCGACATCCAGTGGATCCTCGACTCCTACATGCTGGTCTTCGCGGGCCTGCTGCTGACGTCCGGCTCCCTCTCGGACCGGTTCGGCCGCCGCAAGATCATGATCATCGGCCTGTTCCTCTTCGGCGGGGCCTCCCTCCTGGCCACCGTCGCGAACGACCCCGAGCAGCTCATCGCGGGCCGCATCCTGATGGGTGTGGGCGGCGCGCTGATCATGCCGAGCACCCTGTCGATCCTCATCACCGTCTTCGACGAGCAGGAGCGGCCCAAGGCCATCGCGGCCTGGAGCGCGGTCGCGATGGTCGGCCTGGTCGGCGGCCCGGTGCTCGGCGGCGCCCTGCTCCAGCACTTCTGGTGGGGCTCGGTCTTCCTGATCAACGTGCCCATCGCGGTCGTCGCGATCCTCGCGGCCCTGGCGCTGATGCCCGAGTCCAAGGGGCCCTGGCGCAAGGCCGACCCGCTGGGCATGGTCCTGTCGATGGCCGGTATGGCCGCGCTGGTGTGGACGATCATCGAGTGGCCCAAGGACGGCTTCGACGACCCGAAGGTCTACGGCGCCGCGATCGTCGCCGTCGTCTGCCTCGTCGGCTTCGGCCTGTGGGAGACGCGCATCGAGGAACCGATGATCCCGCTCATGCTGTTCCGCAACCGGGTCTTCACCGGCGCCAGCTTCTCGATCGTCCTGCTGACCTTCGCCAACGGCGGACTGATGCTGGTCCTGACCCAGTACCTCCAGTTCGTGCTGCACTACTCGCCCACGAAGACCGGCTGGGCCTTCGCGCCGCTCGCCGTCGCGGCGCTGGTCTTCAACACCCTGGGCGCCACGCTGGGGCAGAAGTTCGGCAACCGTTTCATGGTCGCCACCGGCCTGGTGATCATCGCCTCCGGCTTCTTCACCCTCACCACGCTCGAGGTCGGTGACGGCTTCGCCGTCGTCGCCGTCGCCATGGTCCTGATGGGCGCCGGCGGTGGCCTCGCGATGCCGGCCGCGCAGGCGGCCCTGATGGGCGCGGTGCCCACCGAGCACGCGGGTGTCGGCTCCGCCCTCAACGACACCGTCCAGCAGGCGGGCGCCGCCCTCGGTGTGGCGGTCCTCGGTTCCATCCTCTCCAGCACCTACTCCCGCTCGATGCCGGACTCCGCGTCGGACACCGCCGACAACTCCATCGTCGACGCCCTCGCCGAGGCCGCCCGCACCGGCAACGAGGCCCTGGCGTCCGCCGCCCGGGACGCCTTCGGCGACGCGATGTCCGCCAGCTTCGTCGTGGGCGCCACGGGTGTCCTGGTGGCCGCGGCCCTCTCCCTCTTCCTGATGCGGCCCCGGCCCGCGGACGAGGTCCCGGCCGAGGACAAGCCCAAGGAGCCGACGCCGGTCGCCTGACCTTCCGGGCGCACGCCCCGGACACCGCCTTCGGAGGGGCCCCGCCCCTATCTCCCCTCTCCCCCTGAGGGGCCCCTCCGCAAGACGCCGGACGGGCTGGATCCCCTCCAGCCCGTCCGGCGGTTTTTCGTGTTCCTTGCCTTTCGGCTGTTGGCTGTCGGCTTTCGGTTGCCGGCTTCCGGCTGTCGGCTGTCGGCTGTCGGCTCTTGTCCCGTGTGTCCCGCGCGTCCCGTGCGCTCTGCGTAGCCCGCGCGTCCCGCTCGCGTCACCAGGAGGGCCGCGCGCTCACCCCGCCGTCCACCACCAGGTCCGTCCCGGTGATCCAGCTCGCCGCGGCCGAGGCGAGGAAGACGCACGCCGCGCCGATGTCCTCCGGCCGCCCGAGGCGCTCCAGCGGGGCGGCGCGCGTCCACCGCTCCACGCCCTCCGGCCAGTCCTCCGCGAGCCCTGGCCGGTCGACGAGGCCCGGGGAGACGCTGTTCACCCGCACCCCGAGCGGCCCGTACTCCACGGCCGCCGCCCGCGCGAACATGATGAGCGCGGCCTTCGACACCCCGTAGTGCGCGTGCCCCGGCGCGGGCCGGTGCCCCTCCACCGACGCGATGTGCGTGACGCTGCCGCCCCCGTCCTGCCCGGCCATCACCTCGGCGGCGGCCTGCGTACAGGCGAACGCGCTCGTGACGTTGGCCTCCTGGAGCAGCCGCCAGTCCGCCGCCGCCATGCCGCGCAGGGGCTGCACGGGCTGGATCCCGGCGTTGTTGACGAGCGCGTCGAGCCGCCCGCGCCAGTCGTGCGCGGCCGCCACGAGCCGGCGGCACTCCCGCTCCTCGCTCAGATCGGCCGGTACGACGACGGCGTGGCCGCCCGCCTTGCCGATCTCCTCGGCCAGCTCCCGGGCGCGGTCGGCCCGTTGGTGGCAGTGCAGGACGACGGCCGCGCCGGCCCGCGCGAACTGCCGCGCGATGCCGCCGCCGATGAGCCCGCTGGCGCCGGTGACGAGGGCGGCGCGCCCCGCCAGGGACGGCAGTCCGGGGTCGGGCACGGCTCGGGGGCCGGTCGCGGCTTCGGGGCCGGGCACCGCTGCGGGGTCAGTCACGGCACAGCTCCCTGATGCGAGTGGCCTGCCGCGGGTACGCGGCGGCCAGCGCGGCCGGGTCCCCGCCCTCGTAGTCCTGCTCCATGAACCCGGGCGCCATGGTGGTGCCGAACAGCGACCAGGCGCCGCCGTCCCGGACCCGGGCGCCCATCCACGTCCCGGCCGGTACGACGACCTGGAACTCGTGCCCGGCGCCGAGCAGGCGGAGTTCGTCGCCGCCGTCCGGACGCAGCAGGAGCAGTTCCAGCGGGTCGCCCCGGTAGAAGTGCCAGACCTCGTCGGTGGGGAGGCGGTGCAGGGCCGAGAAGTCGCCGGGCTCGGAGGTGAGCAGCATGATGATGGCGGAGCCCGCGGGCCGCCCGGTCGCGTCCGGCGGGCCCGCCCAGGTCCGGCGGAACCGCCCGCCTTCGAAGACCAGGGGTTCGAGCCCGTACCGGGCCACCAGCTCCTCAGGGGTCACCGCGCACTCCGTTCCGTCGTCCGGCCAGTGGGAGCGCCGCCGCGGACGGGCACCGCCGCGGACGGGCGCCGCCGAGCGCCGGTCCCGACCGCGGCGGCCGTCCCCGCTACCGGCGCTGTAACCACCACACCACGAAGGAGAACAGGGCGGTACCCGCCGCCGTGCTGGCCCCCTTCGCCACGTTGACCACCGCCGAACGCCCCCAGCGGTTCCAGTGTTTGCCCGCCACGGCACGGATGACTGTGCCCGTGGAGTCGCTAGACTTCACTTCGAGTGTCCTTTCCTGGATCTGGATGCTCACCCAGGGAGCCCAAGGTCGTTGCTTGCCGGCGGGACCGCGGGCTCCCTTGCCATGTCGTCAGGCGTCGTCTATCGCCTGAAGCGTGCTTCTATTCGGATATCTGCCGTTTTCCAACCGCTTTTGCCTTTCGTGGTGAATTTCCGCGAACTTTGCCTCAAATGCACCCTTGGCAAGTCCTGGCCAAGCCTTGATAATTCCCCTGGGTGTCGAAGCAGGGAGGGCGCGTGATGGCGGTCGGTTCCCAGTGGCGGAAGAGTTCCTACAGCGAACCCAATGCTTGCGTGGAAGTGGACTTGAGTACGTCTCCGCGTGTCCGGGACTCCAGGAATACGAGTGCTGGGCATCTACAATTCTCCATCCCTGCATGGAGGTGTTTCATCCACTCGTTGAAGGGGTCACGAGAGTAGGAACTCCTCGGTGATTTCCTTGGCCACGCCCCTTTCCACCTGCCAGAAGGCGTCAAGGTAGTCTGCGGGCTCTTTCTTCTTTCCGCCGCCCGGCGTGCGTTCGCTGAGCAGCACCTCGCCGTCCGGGGTTTCCAGGTAGGCGACGATGTCGTCGTCGCCGCCCTCGAACTCGAACACGGCATAGGGAGTCCTGAACAGCGGATAGATACCGGCGCTGAACGGGACGTACATGACCGTCACGTTCGGCATGTTGTTCGCCGCGAGCAGTTGCTCGTACTGCTGCCGCATGACGGCCCCTCCGCCGATGACGCGACGCAGTGCCGCCTCGTCCAGGATGAAGAAGAACTGGCCCGCTTCGGGCGTGAGGACGCGCTGCTGCCGTTCCAGGCGCAGTTGGATGCGGGCTTCGATCTCCTCCTGGTCGCCGGAAATCTCCCCTCCTTCCGAGAATGAGCCCAGCAGCGCGCGCATGTACCCCTCCGTCTGCAGCAGGCCCGGCATGACGTTCCGCTCGAACGCCCGCACGATGGAGGCCGATCCCTCGTAGGCCAGATAGGCCTGGAATTCCGGGCTGGCGACCGAGCGGTACGGCCAATACCACGGGAGCTGGCGGGCGGAGCGCGCGAGTTCCAGGAGTGCCTCGTGGTCGTCCTCGTTCACCTGGTACTTCGTGAGGAGAGCCATCACGTCCGTGACGCTCACCCCGATCTTTCCGTTTTCGATTCGGATCAGCTTTGACGGGGACCAGTCAAGATCCTCGGCCACTTGCCGCTGGGTCAGGTTCGCTGCTTCGCGGGCCTTCCGCAGCCGGTCGCGAAGGCGCTGGCGGAGGAAAAGCGGGTTCTGGCTGGTCGGCATTACATCCCCTTCTCGTCTCGGAAAGGTGATGCTACGGCTAGCTGGCGGCATGCACCTCCGCACTCGTCAATCCGGCCCATTGACGCCACCCCAAAGGGTTGTAGCCGGTCGGCGACGTGACTTTCGAACGGTTGCAGACCGTCCGACCGCCGTCCGGCTGGTGGAGCGGAGCCACCCCACGTCCTACGGCCCGGCAATGTGCTATCTCGCTTTCAGCATCAAGGCCACGTCTCCCCCGGCGCAAGACTCAGGAAAGAGATCACGCGAGAGCTGGGGCGGGGGGAAAGCGAACAGGCTGGAGAAACGGGTGGTTCCGTAAAATCTTCGGATCACCCGCGGAATCCGGCCCCAAGGGGTTGCGTGCCGCCTAACCCCCGGTGCCACCAGGCGTGAGGAGTGCCGTGAGAGCCGTGTCCACGTCCGTGGTGTGGCCGGTGCGCAGGGCGCGTGCCGAGGCGTCGTCGCCGAGGCGGCGGCGGATGGAGTCCTCGCAGGCGCGGCGCGCGGCGAGGAGGTCCGGGGAGCCGAGTCGGGCCGTGCCGATGGTCTCCCAGAGCTGGTCGGCGACGCCCAGGCAGTGCGCGGCCTGCGCGGCGCGCCCGCAGGCGAGGGTGGCGCAGGCCAGCACGTCCAGGGCCATGGCGATGCCGAGGTGGTCGCGGAGCCGGCGCTTGCCCGCGATGGCGGCGCGCGCGTGGGCCGCGGCCGGCTCCGCCCGCTCCTGGCCGAGCGCGGCCAGCGCCCGGAGGTAGTCCGCCCAGGCGCGCAGCCAGATGTCGCCGCGCCGGGCGCACTCGGCGCCCAGCACGTCGGCGACGGCCGCGGCCTGCGCGTACCGGCCCAGGTGGACGTAGGCGAAGGCCCGGGCGGTCTGGACGAGCCCCCAGGCCGGGGCGGAGCGGCCGTGGGCGGGCGGGGGGCCGTGGGCCGCCTCCAGCACCGCGGCGGCTTCCGCCGCCCGGCCCCGGACCGCGTGGATGCCGCCTTCCAGGTGCGCCGCGGCGCACTCCGTGGCCGCCCGCTCCGCGGCGTCCCGCGCGGGCGTCTCGGCCATGGCCGCGCGGAAGGCGGCCGCGCAGTGCTGGGCGGTCTCCCCGTCGCCCTGGGCGAGGGCGAGGAGGCCGCGGGCCCACACGGCCCGCGCGCGGACGTGCCCGCCCCGGGACGGCAGGGCGAGCGCCCGGTCCAGGTAGTGGCCGCCCTCCCGGGGCAGGCCGCAGGCGAACCAGACGAACCAGAGCGTGCCGCTCAGCTCCTGGGCGGTGCCGCCGTCCTGTTGGACGAGACAGAACTCCAGCGCCGCGCGGAAGTTGGGGTGGTCACCGGCCGTCCTGCCGTACCAGGCCACCTGGTCGGGGCCGAACCACGCGGCCTCGGCGGTGCGGGCCAGCGCCCGGTAGTGGTCGCGGTGGCGGCCGCGGACCTCGTGCTCCTCGCCGAGCCCGCGCAGCCAGAACGCCCCGAACTCGCGGATGGTGTCCAGCATCCGGTAGCGCTCACCGGCTCCGGCGGGCTGCCACTCCAGGATGGACCCCTGCGCCAGCGAGGCGAGCAGGCGCGGCACCTCCGCCGCGGGCAGGCGGTCGTCGGCGCACACCGCGCGCGCCGCGTCCACGTCGAAGTGTCCCGCGAACACCGACAGCCGCGCCCACAGCAGCCGTTGGTCCGGGGTGCAGAGCTGGTGGCTCCAGCCGATGGCGGTGCGCAGCGCCTGGTGCCAGGGCGGGTCCGCCTCGTAGTCCGCCTGCCGGGTCTCGCCGAGTACGGCGAAGCGGTCCGCGAGGCGCCGGTTGAGCTCGGCCGGGGGCATCTCCCGCAGCCGGGCGGCGGCCAGTTCGATGGCCAGCGGCAGTCCCTCCAGGCGGCGGCAGAGCGCCGCCACCTCCGCGCCGTCCGCGCCGGTGAGGCCCGCGTCGGTCGCCGCCGCGCGCCGGGCGAGCAGCGTCACCGCGTCCGTCTCGGGCAGCGGGCCGAGGGGGACGACGTCCTCGACGGGCAGACCGAGCGGGCGGCGGCTGGTGGCGAGGACGCGCAGCCCCGGGGCCACGGTCAGCAGGGTGGCCGCCGCCTCGGCGCAGTCGCGGACCACGTGCTCGCAGGTGTCGAGGACGAGCAGCAGCCGCCGCCCGGCGACGTACTCCGAGAGCACCTCGAGGACGGGCCGGGTGGTGCGGTCCACCAGCGGCAGCGCCTCGGCGACCGCGTACGCGAGCATCGCCCCGTCCTGGAGCGGGGACAGGTCCACCCACCAGACGCCGTCGGCGAAGCGCGGCAGCAGCTCGGTGGCGGCCCGGCGCGCCAGCCGGGTCTTGCCGACGCCGCCCACGCCCGTCAGCGTGACCAGGCGGTGCCGGCCGAGGCGTGCGGCCAGCTCCGCCAGCTCGTCCGTCCGCCCGATCAGCTCGGAGTCCCGCCCGCCGGGCGGGCGGGCCGCCTGCGGGCCGCGGGCCTGCGCCACGTTCGCCCCCTGTGTGTGTCCGCCGAGGCGGTCCGGTCCGCCCGGCGCGCGCCGCCGGCCCGCGGGAGCGGGCCGGACCACGGGACTGTGGCGAATCGGCCACGCACCGTCACCAGAGGTGGCACAGTACCCGCACGCAAGGGGTGCG
The DNA here is from genome assembly GCF_030010595.1 of Streptomyces sp. CC224B. Classification (NCBI taxonomy): domain Bacteria; kingdom Bacillati; phylum Actinomycetota; class Actinomycetes; order Kitasatosporales; family Streptomycetaceae; genus Streptomyces; species Streptomyces sp. CC224B. Next base: position 27,810 of record NZ_JASCXL010000036.1, read on the forward strand.
TGGGCGTCATCCGGACTTCGCCTGACGGTTAGGGAGCGGCTGTGGGCACGCGGCACGGACGGGGGACCGCGGCGGTGGGCGCGCGGCACGGACGGGGAGCAGCGGTGGTGGGCGCGCGGCACGGGCGGGCGGCGGCGGCCGTGCTGGGGCCGGTCGCCGCCGCCCTGCTCGCGCTCGCCGCGGGCCCGCCGTTCTCGGCACTCCTGGCGCTCGCCCCGCTGCCGGCCGCCCGGTGGCTGTCGGCGCGGGCGACGGCGGCCCTGGGGACCGCGGCCGTCGCCGTGGCGGTGGCCACCGGGCCGCCCGGGTCCGCACCGGAGGTCGCGCTGCTCCTGAGCGTCGCCGGAGTCGCGGCCTGGGCGGTGGCGACGGCGCACACCCGCGTACGCGACCGGCGCGAGCTCGCCGACATGAGCCGATTGGCCGAGTTGCTCCAGGACGCGCTGGCCCGTCCGCTGCCCGAGCACGTGGGCCACATCGGCCTCGCCGTGCACACCCGTGCGGCCGACCCGCGGGCCCGGCTCGGCGGCGACGTCCACGACGTGGTCCTCACCCCGGGCGGGCCCCGGCTCCTGCTCGCCGACGTCCGGGGCCACGGCCCGGCGGCGCTGCGCGTGGCCGCCGCCGTCCTGGCCGCCTTCCGCCGCACCGCCGCGGCCGAGCCCGACCCCGTGCGCCTGGCCGGCACCCTCGACGAGCAGCTCCGGCCCGAGCTGGGGCCGGAGGACTTCGTCACCCTGCTGCTCGTGGACTTCCGCCCCGGCGAGGCCCTGATCGTCAACTGCGGCCATCCGCCGCCCCTGCGCGCCGGCCGCCGCTTACGGGTCCTGGAACCGCCCGAGCCGTCGCCGCCGCTCGGGCTGCACCCCGCGCCCCGGCCGCACCGCGTCCACCTGGCGCCGGGGGAGCGCCTGCTGCTGTACACGGACGGCCTCACCGAGGCGCGCGACGCCGGGCGGACGCCGTTCCGCCTCGACACCGCCGAGGTGCACGCGGCCCTGGCCGCGCCGACCGCGTACGAGGCCGTGCACGCGCTGGCGGACCTGCTCGACCGGCACACCGGTGCCGCCCCGCTCGCGGACGACCTGACGTGCGTCCTCGTCCAGCCCGCCGTCCCCGCGCCCGCGCCCGCGCCGGGCACCGGCACCCGGGCGGAGGGCCGCCGCTAGTCCGGCGCCCCGGGCTCCCGCGCCGGGGGCGGCTGGAGCAGCCCCATGAACAGCAGCATCAGCTCGTCGACGATCGTGTCGAGGCTCGCGTCGACGTACCCGGCGGTCCAGTCGTACAGCAGGCCGTTGACCGCGCCGACGAAGCCGAGCGCGGCGACGCGGTAGTCGCGGGCGCCGATCTCGCCGCGCTCGGCGGCCTCGTCCAGCGCGGCGACGAGGAGGTCGACCCAGCCCCTGCGGGCCTCCAGGCGCCGCCTCTCCAGCTCTGGGGTGACGCCGGTGACCTCCACGAAGACGATCCGTACGAGGTGCGGGTGGGCGGTCAGGACGCGGGCGTACGCGCGGAAGGCGGTCTCGACGCGCTCGCGCACGGTGCCCTCGGCCACCTCGGCCAGGGCGCCCAGGACGGCGGTCTGCGCGGCCCGCTGGACCCGCTGGTGCAGGGCGGCGAGCACGTCCTCCAGGTTGCGGAACTCCTCGTAGAACTGGCGCGTCGACAGCCCGGCGCGGGCACACAGGGCGGCGACGGACGCGGCCCGGTAGGCCCCGGGCCCGGCGCCGAAGAGCTCGACGCCCGCCTCCAGGAACCGGCGCCGCCGCTCGGCCCGGCGCTGCTCGGCGGTCTTGCCCCCGTACGCCCGCGCGGGCCGCCGCGTCCCCTCCGGCACTGGCTCGGGCACCGGCTCCGGCGCCTCGTCGGGTTCCACCGGCCTCACCCCTCTCCGCCCGGCGGTCCGCCAACTGCGGGCCGCCGTACGGGAATTGTCCCGCGCACGGGCCTTGCGTTGTCGGCGCCCCGCTCCTACTTTCAAGTAACCAAATCTGAAGCGGTGCCGTTTCAGATGTCCGGTGCTCCATGTGTCATGCCCATGGCCGCATGAACGTGAACGGTCATGCCCATGCCCTCATTCACTGCCCTCGGCCCGCGCGAGGGCTTGCCCGAAGGGACCGGAACCGTGAACAGAGCACTCGCCCCGCACTGTCCGCAGCACCAGCACCAGCACCGCCCGCCTCGCCCCCGCCGCCGGCTGCGCCGCGCGGCCGCCGCCGTCGTGCCCGTCGCCCTCACCGCCACCGCGCTCACCGCCGCGACGGCTCCCGCGGGGGCCGCCGAGCGGCCGCGGTACCCCGTCGGCGGCGTCGCCGACGGGGTCGCGAACTTCTTCACCAGCCCGGACGCCGTGGCCGGCGTGAACGACTGGGACTGCGAGCCCACCGCCGCGCACCCGAACCCGGTGGTCCTCGTCCACGGCACCGGCGTCAACCTCGGCGCGAACTGGGTCCGGATGGGCCCGACGCTCGCCAACGAGGGCCACTGCGTCTTCGCCTTCAACTACGGCATGGGCAGCCCGCTCAACTTCGGCGGCCGGGTCGGCGGACTGACCGGCGTCGCCGGTTCCGCCCGGACGATGAGCGCGTTCGTGGACAAGGTGCTCGCGCGGACGGGCGCGAAGAAGGTGAACGTCCTCGGGCACTCGCAGGGCGGCATGATGCCGAACCACTACATCAAGCGCCTCGGCGGGGCGGAGAAGGTCGACCGCCTCGTGGCGCTCGCCCCGACCAACCACGGCACCACCCTGAGCGGCCTGGTGAACCTGGGCCGCGCGCTGGGCGTCCTCGGCCTGGTCAACGGCGCGTTCGACCACCTGAACCTCCAGGGGCTCAAGGACCAGGAGGAGGGCTCCGACTTCCAGAAGGCCCTGTTCGCGGACGGCGACACCGTGCCGGGCGTGCGCTACACGGTGATCGCCACGCGGAACGACGTCGTCTCCACCCCCTACAGCCAGGGCTTCCTGAAGGGCGACCGCGTCCGCAACATCGTGGTGCAGGAGCAGTGCCCGAAGGACCCGGTGGGGCACGTGGGCCTGTTCACGGACGGCCCGACCACGCAGAACGTCGTCAACGCGCTGGGCGCGGACGAGCCGGACTTCAGGCCGAAGTGCGAGGACTACGGCCTGCCGCTGTGAGGCCCGCTCACCCCGGCGGCTCGTAGCAGTCGTAGTTCCGCTGGGCACGGATCCTGCCGTCGCGGAAGTCGAGGAACACGGCGATGCGCGCGCGCAGGACGTGCCCGGCGGGCAGCGCGCCCAGGGGGACGGCCAGCTCTCCGGTCCACTCCACCTCCAGGGCCACCTTCTCGCCCGCGGCGACCGCGTCGCGGACGTCGTACGTCTGGCGGCGCAGCGTGGCGCGGCCGGCCTCGGCGGCGTCCAGGATGCCGGTGAGGTCGCGTACGGCGCCCCGCGGGAACAGCAGGTTGGGCAGCTCGCGCTGGACCACGTCGGGTGTGAAGAACGCCGCCAGTTCGTCCCCGGTGGCCCCGGCGCCCACGGCCCGGTGGTACCGGACGGCGATGTCCGTGAGGGTCTCGGCGGGGGTGTCCTCGGTCGCCATACGCCCAACTCTCGCACCGGGGGCGCCCGTGGGCGAGAGGGCGTGGGCTCGGCGGGAGGCTGCCGGTCGCCGCGTGGGCCCGGCGGGGACCGACGATGGTCGCATGGGTCCGGCGGGAAGCCGCCGGTCGCCCGGTCGTCTCGTCCGGTGCCTTGTCGTCACCCCGGGGGCCGCGTCACGCTGCACCGCATGCGCTACTCGATCAACATCCCGAACTTCGGCGATTTCGCCGACCCGAGGACGGTCGCGCGCGTCGCCGCGGCGGCCGAACAGGCGGGCTGGGACGGCCTGTTCGTCTGGGACCACGTCGTCCACGACAAGGCCGCGCAGCGGGGCAAGCCCTTCGGGGACCCCTGGATGCTCCTGACGGCCGCCGCGCTCGCCACCTCCCGGATCCGGCTCGGCACGCTCGTCACCCCGGTGCCGCGCCGCCGTCCGCACCAGCTCGCCCGGCAGGTCGCGACCCTGGACTCCCTGTCCGGCGGCCGGGTCGTCTTCGCGGCGGGTCTTGGCGGCCCCGTCGACGACGAGTACGGGAGCTTCGGCGAGCCCACCGAGCCGCGGGTGCTCGCCGAGCTCCTGGACGAGGGCCTGGACCTCCTGGCCCGCTACTGGTCGGGCCGGCCCGTCACCCACCGGGGCCGCCACCACGAGGTCCACGACGTCACCCTGCTGCCCGCCACCGCGCAGCAGCCGCGCCCGCCCGTGTGGATCGGCGGCTTCTGGCCGGCCCGGCCCCCGATGCGCCGGGCCGCCCGCTGGGACGGCGCGGTCCCGCTCTTCCGGTCGGCGCGGCACGGCGCCGTCCCCGACGCGGCCGAGGTCCGGGCGCTCATGGCGTACGTACGCGAACACCGCGAGGCCGAGGGCGACTTCGACCTCGTCCTCGGCGGCGCCACGCCCGCCGACCCCGACGCGGCCCGCGACCTGATCGCGCCCCTGCGGGACGCGGGGGCCACCTGGTGGGACGAGCGGCAGCTCCAGACCGGGCCCGGCCTGGACCGCCTGGCCCCGGTCCTGCGCCGGATCGAGGCCGGACCCCCGGCGCTCTGAGAGCCCGCCCCCTCCGGCCCGGCGCCCTGACGGCCCGGGTCCCTCGGACCCCTGGTACTGGGACGGCTCCGGCGCCTCGGACCGCGGGCGCTGTGACGGCCCCGGCCCCTCAGACCCCCGCCACCACCGCCGCGAGGGCCAGGGCCGTGCCCAGCGCGCACGCCACGGCCAGCAGGCCCCCGGCCAGGGTGCGGCGGCGCAGCTCCCGGTACCGGGCCTCGTACTCCGCGCGCAGCTCCCGGCACCGGCGCGCGGTGTGCCGCCAGGTGGCGCGGGTCAGGGCCAGGTGGTCGTCGGCGTAGACGCGCTCGACCTCCTCGCGCTGGGCGCGGGTCAGCCAGTCGAGGCGGTCGCCGAAGCGGGCGGCGGCCGCCCGGCTCTCCGCGCGGGCCGACTCGACGAGCAGGTGCCCCTCGATCTCCTGGATGAGGAGGTCCGTCTCGACGGCCGGGCGCGGCCGGTCGTCCATGGCGGTCACCGCGCGGCCTTCCCCGAAGCCGGTGCCGGTGCCGGTGCCGGGTCCGCGGCCGCGACCGCTGCCCGCTCCACGCCCGCGGCCACCTCCGGGTGGTGCAGGTCGAACGCCGGGGACTCGGAGCGTATCCGCGGCAGCGTGACGAAGTTGTGGCGCGGCGGCGGGCAGGAGGTGGCCCACTCCAGGGAGCGGCCGTAGCCCCAGGGGTCGTCCTCGGCGACGCGCTCGCCGTACTTCGCGGTCTTCCAGACGTTGTAGAGGAACGGCAGCAGGGACATCCCGAGGAGGAACGAGAACACGGTGGAAAGGGTGTTCAGACCGGTGAAGCCCTCCGCGGCCAGGTAGTCCGGGACGCGCCGCTGCATTCCCGCCGCGCCCAGCCAGTGCTGCACCAGGAAGGTGCCGTGGAAGCCCACGAACAGCGTCCAGAAGGTGATTTTCCCGAGCCGTTCGTCGAGCATCCTGCCGGTGAACTTCGGCCACCAGAAGTGGAATCCGGAGAACATCGCGAAGACGACCGTGCCGAAGATGACGTAGTGGAAGTGGGCCACCACGAAGTACGAGTCGGTCACGGCGAAGTCCATCGGCGGGGACGCCAGGAGCACCCCGGTCAGACCGCCGAACACGAAGGTGATGAGGAAGCCGACCGCCCACAGCATCGGGGTCTCGAAACTCAGCGAGCCCCGCCACATCGTGCCGATCCAGTTGAAGAACTTCACCCCCGTCGGCACCGCGATGAGGAACGTCATGAAGGAGAAGAACGGCAGCAGCACGCCGCCGGTCGCGTACATGTGGTGCGCCCACACCGTCACCGAAAGGCCCGCGATCGCGATGGTCGCGCCCACCAGGCCCATGTAGCCGAACATCGGCTTGCGCGAGAACACCGGAATGACCTCGGAGATGATGCCGAAGAACGGCAGGGCGATGATGTAGACCTCGGGGTGGCCGAAGAACCAGAACAGGTGCTGCCACAGCAGCGCGCCGCCGTTCGCCACGTCGAAGATGTGCGCGCCGAACTTCCGGTCCGCCTCCAGGGCGAACAGCGCCGCCGCCAGGACCGGGAACGCCAGCAGCACCAGGACGCCGGTCAGGAGCACGTTCCAGGAGAAGATCGGCATGCGGAACATCGTCATGCCGGGCGCGCGCAGGCACACGATGGTCGTGATGAAGTTGACCGCGCCGAGGATCGTGCCGAAGCCGGAGAGGGCCAGACCCATGATCCACATGTCGGCGCCGATGTTCGTCGCGTGGGCGGCGTCCGTGATCGGCGCGTACGCGGTCCAGCCGAAGTCCGCCGCCCCGCCCGGCGTGAGGAAACCCCCCACGGCGATCAGCGAGCCGAACAGGTACAGCCAGTAGGCCAGCATGTTCAGGCGGGGGAAGGCGACGTCGGGGGCGCCGATCTGGAGCGGCATGATCCAGTTCGCGAAGCCCGCGAACAGCGGCGTCGCGAACATCAGCAGCATGATCGTGCCGTGCATCGTGAACGCCTGGTTGAACTGCTCGTTCGACATGATCTGCGTACCGGGCCGGGCCAGCTCCGCGCGCATGAACAGCGCGAGCACACCGCCGATGCAGAAGAACGCGAACGCGGTCACCAGGTACAGCGTGCCGATCGTCTTGTGGTCCGTACTCGTCAGCCAGGCGACCCACCGGTGTCGCGCGGGCGGCGCGGGCTCCGCGGCCGGGTGGTCCGGGCCCGGGTGGTCCGGGTCCGGGGCGGGCCCGGCGGCGCGGGGGTGCGCGGTGGCACGGAGCTGCGCGGCGCCCCGGGGGCGCGCGGCCGGGCCGGGCCCGGCGGACGGGGAATGCGGGGACGTCATGCCCCGTACGTGTCCGGCGCCCCCGCCCGGTTCACCGCCCGGCCCCGCCCGGAAGATCACACACCGTTCCTGTGAAGATCGGGCCCATGCCGGACACCTACGGTTCATGAGCACGGACGAAGCCTTCGCGGCCGCCTACCGCGAGCACTACTGGGCGGTGAGCCGTTTCGTGGCGCGCAGACTCGCCACGGGGGAGGCGCACGAGGTCGAGGAGGTCGTGGCGGAGGTGTTCTCCACGGCCTGGCGGCGCCGCGCCGAACTCCCCGAGAACCCGCTGCCCTGGCTCTACGGCGTCGCCCGCAACTGCCTGGCCAACACGGTGCGCGGCCTCGGCCGCTACCGCCGCCTGCTGCACCGCGTCGGACTCCACGAGGCGGTCCGGCACGGCCAGGTCGTGACCGGCCCCGACACCGACCGCCCCGGCGCCTGGGTGCACGAGGCCCTCGCCCGGCTCTCCCCGCCCGACCAGGAGGTGCTGCGCCTGACGACCTGGGAGGAACTGGGCCTCGACGACCTGGCGGTCACCCTGGGGTGCAGCCGGAGTGCGGCGGCCATGCGGCTGCACCGGGCCCGGCGGCGGCTGCGCGCGGAGATCGACACGATGCGGATGAACGTACGAGCGGGAGGCGGCACCCATGACTGACGACCAGGCCGACGAGCTGGAGCTGCTGCGCGCGGCCGACCCGGTCTCCGCCACCGAGGGCCCCTGGCGCGACAGGCCCCTGACCGCCCGCGCCGAGCACGGCCTCGACCGGCTCCTGCACCACAGCAGGCACCGCCGGGCCCGCCGCCGCGTCGTGCTGTGGGCGGAGGCCGCCGTGGTCGCGCTCGCGGCCGTGCTCGCACTGGTCCTGCCCGACCTGGGCGCCACGTCCGCCACGGCGGCACCGAGTGCGCTGCACCCGCGCGCGGCCGCCGCGGTGCCGCTCGCCGTGGTCGCCGACCGGGCGCGGACCGCCGCGCGCGAGGGCGGGCCGGAGCTGCGCAAGGGCACGCGCGTACGCACCTGGAGCCTCGCCATGGACTCCGGCCCGGACGCCGGGCGGCCCGTGACGCTGCCCGAGGAGCGCGAGGTGCGCTGGCGGCCCGACGGCAGCCGCACCGAGCGGGTCGAGACCGACGGCGACGTGGTGAGCGTGCGCGTCCTCCCGCCGGGCCCGTCCGACGCCCCGCCGCGGGCCCGCCCGCCGGGCACCGTCGCCGGGCTGCGCGCCTACCTGACGGACCTCCACGACGGCGGCCTCGCCCGCCGCGTCGGCCCGCTCACCCCCGACCAGCTCCTGGACTCGCTGCCGCCGCTGCTCGACACCTGGACGCTCGGCGCCCGCGAGAACGCCGCGCTCGCCGGTGTCCTCGCCGGCACCGAGGGCCTGCGGCCCGCGGGCGCGATCACCGACCGCCTCGGCCGGACCGGGCAGGCGTACGTCCACGAGTCCCGGGACGAGGCGCTGCGCCACATGCTGATCCTCGACCCGGCGACGGGGGCTGTGCTGGGCCTGGAGGTGATGTTCACCGAGGACCGGCCGGGGCTCGCCGTGCGGGCGGGGGACGTGATGTCGTACAGCGCGTGGCGGCGCTGACCGCCGGGGGCGGGGGCGCGACGGCGGCTCACGCCGGGCGGCGTCTCACTGACGGGCGGCTGACCGGGGGGGGGCAGTGCGCGGGGAACCTCACCGGCGCTCGGTGGCGCGGGCCACGGTGTCCGTCACCGCCTGCCCGATCCGCCGAATCCCCGGCGAACGCACCGGGCACGGCCGTGACTTCGGTGTCGTCGGCGCCAGGCAGAAGTGCAGGAAGTCGTCGTCCCGGTGCAGTGCGGTCCGGCCGCCGGACTCTGTGCAGTACGCGGGGTGCGCGCGCTCGTACGCCGTGCAGGGCAGCACCCGCTCCCACCGGTAGCGGTCCCCGGCCGGGCTCACGGCGCGGCCCGCGTCGGACACCAGGTCGCGGGTGCCGGCGACCTGGCGGCGGTAGATGTCGTTGACGCGCCGCACCCGGTCCGGGGTGATCGCGTCGGGCCCCTGCGACACCCACACGACGGTGGGCCGCGGGGCGTCCACGTCCCGGGCGGCGTCCTCGATCTGCGCGGTCAGCCTGCGCGCGTCCGCCGCGTACCGCGCGTAGTACTTCTCCGGCGCCTGCTCGTGCGTGACGCCCTTCATGCAGGGCGTGTAGCCCCAGGCGTTGCCCCAGAACTGCAGCACCACGAAGGTCGGCCGCGTCTTCCGTACGAGGGTCGCCGCCTTGTCCTTGTCCGGTACGAGGGAGTCCTCGCCGGTGCCTTCGAGGTAGTCGCAGAGGGTGGTGCCCGAGTAGGGGGCGCTGGTGTAGCGGGCGGCGAGCTGGTCGCGCAGGAGCTCGCCGAGGACGTCCTGGTTCTCCATGGCGAGGGAGTCGCCGAGGTAGAGCACCCGGGGCGAGGCGGCGCGCCCGCCGCGGCCGGGTGCGCCGCCGCCGGGCCGGTGCCGGCCGGTGCCCGCGCTCGCCCCCTTGCGGCCCCGCTCGCCGTCCGGCTCCCTCTCGGCGTGCTGCCGGTTGGTCTGGGACGGCGGGTCGGCGGAGGTGTCCGAGGACGGGGCGGGCGGGCGCCCCGCGTCCGCGCCGTCGTCCGACCCCGGGTCCCCGCAGGCCCCGAGCAGCAGCACCCCCGCGAGCACCCCACCGACCAACTGCTTGCGCATCGGGCAACTCCCGGCTCGGCGAACGGAATCGGCCCACCAGGCAAGCACACCCGCGCGCGCGGTGGAAGTCACCCGCGCGACTCCTCGGGCAGGAGGTGGCCGAGCAGCAGCTTGACGAACAGCACCGGGGCGAGCCAGGCCAGTTCGTCCGGTACGGAGACCGTGACGGTGGTCACACCGATGGCGAGGACCGTCACGGCGAAGGCGACCGGCCGCCGGACCGCGCCCGGCGCCGCGGTGACGGCGACCGCGCCCGCGAGCGCCAGGGCGTAGATCACGGCCGCCGCCGCCCAGCCGAGGTCCGGGACCGCCAGGGCCAGCAGGAACGGCTGCCCGTGCGCGGCGACGAAGCCGAGGCGGTGACGCGCCGCCCGGCCGGGCGCGTGGAAGGTCCGCTTGGCCGCGGCGGTGGCGTTGGCCGCGGCCCCGCCGAACAGGTCGAAGGCCACCAGGCCGACGAGGACCACCGCCCAGAGGGACAACCCACCCCGCACGACCACCGCGCCCACACCGAGCCCGGCCCCGAGGACAGCGGTCCCATAAACGAGCCCCCGCTCCACCGCAGTGGCCCTGCCCCCGACGAGCCCCCGGTCCACCGCCCCAACCCAACCCCACCCCGAAGCCAACCCCACCCACCACCCTTCCTTGAGGCCGCCCATCGTCGGCAGCGACCGAACGCGCTGTGCTGGGATCCCTCAGCAGCCAGACTTGAAGGCACGGTGCATAGGGGTCCGCCTACGCTGCTCCGGTGAAGCGACTCATCGTGGCGGCCGGGGGTGGAGGAGACGTGGTGGCGGCGGCGATGCTGCACGGCGCCCTGTACGCGGCCGACGACGAACCGGCCCTGGTCCTCACCTACTCCTGGGACCGCCTGATCGTCGACCCGGTGCCGGGCCCCCGTGCCCCGGCCGACTTCACCGGCCTGCGCCGACTCACCCCGCACGTATGGGCAGTCCCCGGCACGGCGACCCCGAAGCCACCCCACGCGGCAACCCTCCCCCGCCTCGCCGCCGAACTCCCACACGCCTTCGCGCTCATCGACCCTTACGCCGGGGCGGCAGGCATCACCCGCCAACTCGACGAGCTCGCAGCCCACTTCACGCCAGACACCATCGACCTCCTGGACGTCGGCGGCGACATCCTGGCCCACGGCGACGAGCCCACCCTCCGCAGCCCGCTGACGGACGCCCTCACCCTCGCGGCCTGCGTCCGGGCCGAGGCAGCCGCCGACATCCGCCTCCTGGTCGCAGGCCCGGGCCTGGACGGTGAACTCCCCGCGGACACCCTCCGGCCCCGCCTCGGGCCCGCGATCACGACCTTCACTCCCGACGACGTACGGGCCATCACCCCGGTCCTCGACTGGCACCCCTCCGAAGCGACCGCCCTCCTCGCCGCCACAGCCCTGGGTGCCCGGGGTCTGTGCGAGGTCCGCGACGCGGGACTGCCCGTCCCCCTCACCGACGAAGGCCCCACCGTCCACCACGTCGACCTGCAAGCGGCGTACGCCGCCAACCGTCTCGCCCGAGCCGTCGCCGACACGACCACCCTCGACGAGGTGGAGGAGCGCTGCCGCGCGATCTGCGGCACCTCCGAGATCGACTACGAACGAGTCAAGGCGCAACAACTGAGCGGACGGCAACAGGCGAACCCCGCCGTCCCGCACGACCTGCCGGATCAGATCAGGGACTTCGAACAAGCAGCCCTCGCCCGAGGAGCCACGCACACAACAGTGCGCCGGCTCGCCGAAGCCCTGAACCTTCCCGGCGAAGCCCTCATTCACCTCACCCGCCTCAACACCGCGCACGCCCGCCGCCTCCCCGCATCTGTGTGGGAGCTTCGCGCGGGAAAGACCGTACGGCGCCCCGATTGGTAGACCGAAGCGCGCCTTCCTCCCGTCCCGCCGTACCAACGACTCACCGGATAGAGCGTTCGTTCCAGTCGCAACAGGAACAGGCGGGCGGCGGCCGGGTAAGGCCCATTACCTCGCGGGTAATCGCGTGGGGTGCCCCCCTCCCGGCACTCTTGAGTCATCGGAGCCCGGGTGGCGCACTCCTCTCGGGCTTCGGTTGGACCGATGTGAGTCCCACCAGCCGACGGAGGCGTATCCCATGCCCGCTCAGCCCCAGCACGAGACCGCCGTGGCCCGTTACTTCGAGGCCTGGAACGCCACGGGCGCCGACGACATCCGCAAGGCCGTCGAGGCGGCCTGGACGCAGGACGGTACGTACACCGACCCGCTGGCGGACGTCGCGGGCACGGAGGCGATCGCCGCGGTGATCGCCGGTGCGCACGAGCAGTTCCCCGGGTTCGAGTTCCGCCACACCGGCGAGGTCGACGGCCACCACGGGATCGCCCGGTTCACCTGGGAGCTGGTCTCCACGGCGGACGGCTCGGCGCCCGCCGCCGGGTTCGACGTGATCGAGCTCGCGGAGGACGGCCGTATCCGCCGGGTGTACGGCTTCCTGGACCGGCTTCCCCAGGGTTGATGCCACAGCGAGGAGCCCCGGGCCGTGGACCGGCCCGGGGCTCCTCGCTGTGTGCGGTCAGGCCTCGCGCGGCGAGACCTCGCCCATCTCGCCCCAGCCGTCCATGCCCGGGATCTCCGTGCTGACGATCTCGGGCGTGCTCGCGATGGCGTACGACATGGTCTCCATCGCGGCCTTGAAGTGCGCGGACTCCACGTGCTCACGGCCCGCCTCGCCGTCGCGGAAGGCCTCCACCAGGACGAACTGGTGGGGGTTGTCGACGCTGCGCGACCACTCGAAGAAGAGGTTGCCGGGCTCCTCGCGGGTGGCACGCGTGAAGTCGTCCACGAGGTCGAGCCAGTCGGCGCTGCGCTCGGGGCGGACGGTGAATTTCACGGTGATGAAGATCATGGGATGGGTCCTCGTACCTGTCTGAGCTGTAACTTCGCGGCTTTTCTCCGCTTTCGGTGCGGTACGAACGTACCCCGGCGCCACCGTCCGCCGCGCACGGGGCGGCCGCCGCCCGGCTAGCGCGCCACGAACTGCGTGAGGATCGCCTGCACCTCGTAGATGTCGACGCCCTTGGTGAAGGTCTTCTCGATCGGCACCGGGTTGCTGGATATCCAGATCTTGAGCTCGGCGTCGAGGTCGAAGTGGCCAGCGGTCTCCACCGAGAAGTGCGTGATGCTCCGGTACGGCACCGAGTGGTACTCGACCTTCTTGCCGGTCATCCCCTGCTTGTCCACGAAGATCATGCGCCGGTCGGTGAGCAGGATCGTGTCGCGTATCAGCCGGTACGCGGCGTACACCTGCTCGCCGTGGCCCATGAGCCGCGCGTACTCCTGCTGCGCCGAGGCCGGGTCGACGGTGTGGGCGTTTCCGAACAGCGCCATGAGTGGTCCCCTCGTTGGGCGTCGCGGTCGCGGGGCGCCGGACGGGGCGCCCCGGACTCACACCGTACGGGACCGCGCGGGCGCGCCGCGAAGGCCGGGTTCAGCCCCGCTGGCGGGGCCTGCGGGCCGGGCGCGGGCTCTCGGCGGGGGTCGCCAGATGGCCCTCGACCAGCCGGTTCAGGGCGCGCAGCAGGGCGGCGCGGTCCGTCTTGGAGAGTGCGCCGAGGGCCTGCTCGTGCACCCGGTCGACGATCTCCTGGCTGCGGGCCGCGACCTTCGCGCCCTCGTCGGTGACGGCGATGACCCGGGCCCTGCGGTCCACGCGCGACGGGCGGCGCTCGGCGAGCCCGGCCGCCTCCAGCGCGTCGACGGTCACCACCATCGTCGTCTTGTCCATGTCGCCGATCTCGGCGAGCTGCGCCTGGGTGCGCTCCTCCTCCAGGGCGTGCACGAGGACGCAGTGCATGCGCGCCGTCAGGCCGATCTCGGCGAGCGCCGCCGCCATCTGCGTACGCAGGACGTGGCTGGTGTGGTCGAGCAGGAAGGACAGGTCCGGTTCGGTGCGGGCGGGCGCCATGGCGGTCATGCGGCCAGCGTAGCCGAGCGGGCGGCTGTACGCCCGAGATAGATAGTCTGCAACGGAACTATCTGCTACGGTCCTGCGCATCGGCTCCACGCTTCCGTGCCGGTCCGCGCCGGTTCGTTCCGTTCTACTCCGTGCCGGTTTGGGCTGTTCCGTTGCGTTCTGCCGTGCTGTCGTTCCGCGTATCCGCACCGCGTACCCGTCCCCACATATGCGTTCCGCGCATCCGTTGCGCATCGATCGAGCCGTGCTCGTACGGCCGCCCCCGGACAGGAGAGACCCATGACCGCCACCGCACCGACCGCCCCCGCCTCCCCCGTGGCGGAGGATCCGCCTGAGGCCGCCGGGGCGTCGGAGGCCGGGGGGACCCGCTCGCGGCGCCTCGCCCTCGGGGTCATCGCCGCCGGGATGCTGATGATCATTCTGGACGGCAGCATCGTGACCGTCGCCATGCCCGCCATGCAGCGGGACCTCGACTTCACGCCCGCGGGCCTGAGTTGGGTGGTGAACGCCTACCTCATCGCCTTCGGCAGCCTGCTGCTGCTCGCCGGGCGGCTCGGGGACCTCCTCGGGCGGAAGCGGATGTTCGTCGCGGGCATCGGGGTGTTCACGCTCGCCTCGGTCCTCGCGGGCGCGGCCACCGGGCCCGCGACGCTCATCGCCGCCCGCTTCCTCCAGGGCGTCGGCGGGGCCATGAGCTCGGCGGTCAGCCTCGGCATCCTCGTCACGCTCTTCACCGAGCCGCGCGAACGGGCGCGTGCCATCGCGGTGTTCAGCTTCACCGGAGCCGCCGGCGCCTCGCTCGGGCAGGTGCTCGGCGGGGTCCTCACCGACGCCCTGAACTGGCACTGGATCTTCTTCGTCAACCTGCCCATCGGCCTCGCCGTCCTGCTCCTCGCGCTGTCCGCGCTGCCCGCCGACCGGGGGCTCGGGCTGCGCGCCGGGGCCGACGTCGCGGGGGCGGTACTGGTGACGGCGGGGCTGATGACCGGCATCTACAGCGTGGTGAAGGTGGAGCGGTACGGCTGGACGTCGGTCCACACGCTCGGCTTCGGCGCGCTGGCGGTGGCGCTGCTCGGCGCCTTCGTGGCCCGGCAGGCGACGGCGCGGACGCCGCTGCTCCCGCTGCGGATGTTCCGCTCGCGGGCGGTGACCGGGGCGAACGTCGTCCAGCTCCTCATGGTCGCCGCGCTCTTCTCCTTCCAGGTGCTCGTCGCCCTCTACCTGCAGAACGTGCTCGGGTACGGGGCCGCCGCGACCGGGCTCGCCATGCTGCCCGCGGCGGCCGTGATCGGCGCGGTGTCCCTCGGCGTCTCGGCCCGGCTGAACGCGCGCTTCGGCGAGCGCGCTGTGCTGCTCGCGGGGCTCGTGCTGCTGCTCGGGGTGCTCGGGCTGCTGACGCGGGTGCCGGTGCGGGCGAACTACTGGGTCGACCTGCTGCCGGTCATGCTGCTCGCGGCGGGGTTCGGTCTCGCGCTGCCCGCGCTGACGTCGTTGGCGATGTCGGGGGCGCGCGAGGACGACGCGGGGCTCGCGTCGGGGCTGTTCAACACCACGCAGCAGATCGGCATGGCCCTCGGGGTCGCGGTCCTGTCGACCCTGGCCGCCTCCCGCACCGAGTCCCTCACCGCGACCGGCACCCCTCGCCCGGAGGCCCTCACCTCGGGCTACCACCTGGCCTTCGCGGTCGGCACGGGACTGCTGGCGGCGGCCTTCCTGGTGGCGGCCACGGTCCTGCGCCGCAGCCCGGCGGCCCCCCGCTGACCGAGACCGGGAGCACGCTCCGCGCCGGGGCCGGGCGGGCGGGTGGGGGAAACCCGCCGCGGTAGCGGCGGAAGGGACGCACGCGCCCGCAGCGCTCCGCGCCGGGGCCGGGCGGGCGCAGCCGGGGAGTCACGGGTGGGCGGGTGGGAGAAACCCGCCGCGGAGCGGCGGCGTCAGTCCCTGCCCAAGGCGCCCCGCCAGCGAAAAGTGCCCCGCCGGCGAAAGGCCAGGACCCCCGCCAAGGCCACCGCCACCAGGTGCTCGCGCCCCGCGAGGTTCGGCTTCAGGAAGGACCCGACCACCGTCGGCACCACCAGCGCCAGGCACAGTACCGGCGCCCGCAACCGCACCGCCAGGTACGTGAACAGCCCCACCACGGCGGCCGAGGCCCCCGTGTCGACGGAGTGGGCGTACGAGGCCGGGACCCCCGCCCAGTGGCCGGGCCCGATGGCCACCATGACCCGGGCGGCGAGCGTGCCCGCGAGCGTGGCCGCGTACGCCACCAGGAGCGTACGGCGCCACCCGAGGAGGAGCTGGCCGAGGCCGAAGGCCAGGACGAGGCGGGGGATGCCGCCCCACGGGGGCTGGTCGCGGGTGGGGATGAACACCGACAGGGGCGTGCGCAGCAGGGACTGCCACAGCGGCTGGTCGGCGCGGACCTCGCCGAGCAGGCGGACGACGCGGTCGGCGTCGGGGATCTGCTCCAGGCCGTGCAGGACGACCATGGCGACGGTGCCGAACAGCGCCAGGCCGATGCCCCCGGCGCCCCGGGCCCGCAGTTCCCGCCAGGCGGCGAGGCCCACGTTCCGCCACTCCTGGCGGAGCACGGCCCGCACCCGGGCCAGCGGGCGTCTTCGGCCGTCCGTGCGCGTGTGCTCCTCGGTCCGCCGCGGCATCGGCCGTCCGTCCTCTCTCCCACCGCGTCGCGCCGCGACCAGCACTTCGCACCCGCCTGTCGTCCGGGCGCCCGCCCGGACGCCCCCGCACATGGTCGCCCACAGGGGCGCCGCGTATCCATCCGACGCACGCGCCGGGCCGGGGGCGGCGGGTACGGGCCCGCCGCGGGGGAGGGGCGTCACTCCTTGAGCACGCGGACCCGGTCCTCACCCCGTACTGAGAGCCACCGCGGGCCGCAGCCGGGCCGCGCGGGCCGCCGGGTAGAGGCCCGCGAGGACGCCGATGACGAGGGTCGCGGCGAGGCCGCCCGCCAGCGACCAGGGCGGCACGACCGGCGTCCAGCCCTGCGCGAGGGCGAAGCCGTACGTGGCGAGGGTGCCGATGCCCGCGCCCGCGACGCCGCCGAGGGCCGTGAGGAGCAGGGACTCGGTGAGGAACTGGAGCCGGATGTGGCCGCGGGTGGCACCGATGGCGCGGCGCAGGCCGATCTCCGCGCGGCGTTCGATGACCGAGATGACCATGGTGTTGGCGACGCCGACCCCGCCGACCAGCAGCGCGACCGCGCCGAGCCCGAGCATCAGCGCGGTCAGGCCCTTGTCCGTGGCGGCCTTGGCGGCGAGCGCGTCGGAGGGGCGCGAGACGGTCACGGTGCCCTCCTGGCCGGGGTTGACGGTGCGGGCGAGCACCGCGCGCACGTCGTCGACGGCGGCGTCCGCGGACCGTTCGAAGACGGTGGTGGGGTGGCCGTCGAAGCCGAAGTACCGTTCGGCGGCGGGGAAGCCGACCAGCGCGACCCGGTCCAGCGTCGGCACCAGCTCCACCGGCGCGAGGATGCCGACGACCACCACGTACCGGTCGCCCATCATGATCTTCTCGCCGGGCGCGGTGACGCCGAGCCGCCGGGCGGCGATCCGGCCGAGCACGGTCACCGGCAGCCGCTCCCGCCCGCGGTCCAGCCAGGCGCCCCGCTCGACCCGGGTGCCCAGCGCCTGAAGGAGGTCCGTGCGCGCCGCCTGCGTGGTCACCCCGGCGGCGCGCTCCTCGGGCACGGCGGCGCTGCGGCGGATGCGGGCGTCGACGTTCGCCGTGGCGGTGGCCTGCCGCACCGGCCCGACCCGCTCCACCATGGCGACGGCGTTCTTGGGCAGTTTGACCTCGTTGCCCAGGGGGTCCTTGCCCGCCTCGGCGGTCAGCAGGTTGGTACCGAGCCGGTCGAGGCGGCTCATGAGGTCGGCGCGGCTGGACGTGGACAGGCCCACGACGGCCACCATGGTGGCGATGCCGAGCGCGATGCCGAGCGAGGAGAGCACGACGCGGGCGCGCCGGGCGCGCAGCCCGACGGCGCCGACGCGCAGGACGTCGGCGGGGGAGAGGCGGGCGGGCCGCGGGTGGCCGGGCGGGCTCACGCGACCACCTCCCCGTCCCGGAACCGGACGCGGCGCGGCAGCGCGTCCGCGATGTCGTGGTCGTGCGTGATGACGCACACGGTGGTGCCGGCCGCGTTCAGCTCGCGCAGCAGCTCCATCACCACCTGCCCGGACACGGAGTCCAGCGCGCCGGTCGGCTCGTCGGCGAGCAGCAGCCGGGGCCGGCCGACCAGGGCGCGGGCGATGGCGACGCGCTGCTTCTCGCCGCCGGACAGCTCACCGGGCCGGTGCCGGAGCCGGTGCCCGAGCCGCACCCGCTCCAGCGCCTCCCGCGCGGCCTCCCGGCGCCGCCGCGCGGGCACGCCCGCGTACAGCAGCCCGTCGGCGACGTTGTCCAGGGCGTCGCGCCCGGGGGCCAGGTGGAAGTGCTGGAACACGAACCCGATGTGGCGGGCGCGCACCGCCGCGACCTGGGCGTCGGTCAGCGCCCCCACGTCGTGCCCGGCGACCCGCACGGTGCCGGAAGTGGGCCGGTCCAGGGTGCCGATGAGGTTGAGGGCGGTGGACTTGCCGGACCCGGAGGGCCCCACGACGGCCACCAACTCCCCCTCGGCGATGGCGAGGTCGACGTCCCGCAGCGCGGTGACGCCGCCCGGGTAGACCTTGGTGGCCCGGCACAGCTCGACTACGGGGACGGGCCGGGCCCCCACGGCGACCCGCTCTTCCGGGGTGACCCCGCGCCTGCCCTGGGTCGGGCTCCCGCCCGGGGTCGCGTTCTCACCCGGGGCCTGGCTCTCACCTGGGGTCGGGTTCTCACCCGGGGCCTGGCTCTCACCTGGGGTCGGGTTCCCACCCGGGGCCTGGCTCTCACCCGGGGTCAGGTTCCCGCCCAGGGCCCGGCTCCCGCCCGCCCCCGGACGCTCACCCCCGCGTACCCGCCACCTCACTGGACCGCCACCCCCACCCGCAGCCCCTCGCGCAGTTCCGGCCCGCTGACCTCGATGGTGCCGTCGGCGGTCATGCCGGTCTCGACGCGCACCATGCGCGGCTCGCCCCGGTCGGGGACGAGCTGGAGGCCGTAGCCGCCGTTCTCGCCGCGCAGGGCGACGACCGCCTCGACCGGGACGGCGAGCACGCCGCGCCGGCTCTTGCTGACGAACGTGACGCTCGCGGTCTCCCGCGACGTCTTCGCCGAGAGCGCGGAGGTGCCGCCGCGCAGGGCGATCTCCACGGTGATGCCGTCGCCGCCCGGCGCGTCCTCGGTCTCCTCCGGCCGGACGGTCCCCGTCACCTCTCCCCGTACCTTCCTGCCGTCGGACAGCGTCACCTCCGCCTTCGTGCCGGGGTGGGCCAACGAGCTGTCGGCCTGCTCGAGTTCGGCCCGCACCACCGGCGTCGGCGAGGCGGCGGTGAGGACGGCCTTGTCGGGGCCGACCTGGTCGGCGAGGGCCGCGTCCGCCGAGACGACCTTGATCCGGCCGGGCAGGAAGACGACCTCGCCCCTGCCGACGCGGCCGGTCGGCGTCCGGTTCAGGGACCGCTGCCAGCGCTTGACGGCGGCCTCGGTCGCGGCGTCGTAGCGCGGGTCGACGTACAGCCCGGACCCGTACCCCAGATCCCGCAGGTTCCGCTCCAGTTGCAGCACGTCCGAGCCCCGGCTGCCCTTGCGCATCTCGCGGAACGCGGGCACCTGCCCGTACAGCAGCGTCACCGGCTTGTCGTCCAGCTCGTACAGCGCCCGGCCCTGCCGCACCGTCGCCCCCTCGCGCGCGGCGACGGTCACCGTGCCCTCCACCGCCGACTTCACGGGCCTGCGCCCGGCGAAGTCCACCCGGCCGTCGACCGTCTTGCTGAGCACCAGGTCGGTGCGGACGATCGCGGCGGTCGCGGGCGGCCCCCCGCCCTCGTCCCTGACCCCGGAACCCCGGCCCCCGCCGAACGCGAGCGCTCCCACGCCCACCACCCCGGCGGCGGCCACCCCGGCGGCCACCGTCCATCCCGTACGCCGTCTCACTGCATGCCGTCCAGGCCTTCGAGCAGCTTGCCGGCGCAGGCCTCGCGCGCCTTCTTGTACGCGGGGGAGTCGTGGTCGATCTTCGGGGACGCCGGGTCGGGCTCGCCGCCGGGCAGGACGTTGCCGCCGCTCATCGTCGGATTCCGGAACGCCGAGACGCCCTTGTCCCGCATGCACGTGGCGTGCGCGAGCATCGACTCGTAGTCCTGCTGCGCGTCCCGCTTCGGCTCCAGGTTCATCGCGTCGCGCAACTCCCGCACGCAGACGCCGTCCTTGCCGCCCTTGTACTCCTCGCCGCCGCCGTTCGGGTCCACGAGCTCGTCGATCCTCGGCCAGTCGAGGTAGCCGCTCAGCTTGGGGTCGGGGAAGTCCTTGAGCCCGGCCTTGGTGCGCATGCAGCGGACGTACTCCATCTGCGCGTCGTAGAAGGCGCTCTTGCCGGTCCTGTCGCCGGAGCCCTCGCCCTCCTTGCCGTCCTTGCTGCCCTTGCCGTCGCCGGTGCCCTGGTCCTCGCCGGACGCGTCGGGCACCGAGGCGACCTGGTCGTCCTTGCCGCCGCTGTCACCGGAGCCGGAGCCGGAGCCCGAGCCGCCGCAGCCCACGGCGAGCGCCAGCAGCGGGACCGCCACGAGCGCGGCGGCGCGGAGCCGGACGGCACCGCGGGACGGGGGAGTCACCGGTGTGAAGGAGGTCGTGGTCGCCACGGATGTCACGGGGGAATCGCTCATGCGGCCCACCGTCGGGGGCCCGCGTGATGGGGGGTCCATGGCCGCATGATGAACACGTAACAATGCGCGGGATCCGCCCGCCGAACCCCCCTGACCAGCCCGGAAGGCCCGGACGCACACCCATAATCGAGCGCATGCCGCATGTGCTGCTCATCGAGGACGACGCCTCCGTACGCGACGGGATGGAGCTGGTGCTGCGCCGCCACGGCTACGAGGTCTCCGTCGCCGGCACCGGCGAGGCCGCCCTCGCCCTGCTCGACGGCCCCTCGGGCGCGGCGGTGGACCTCGCCGTGCTCGACCTGATGCTCCCCGGTCTCGACGGCTTCCAGGTGTGCCGCCGCATCCGGGCCCGCGCGTCCCACTCCACGCTCCCCGTGATCATGCTGACGGCGCGCGGTGACGACGCCGACGTCGTCGACGGCCTGGAGGCGGGCGCCGACGACTACGTGGTCAAGCCCGTCACCGCCCCCGTCCTGGAGGCCCGCATCCGCGCCGCCCTGCGCCGCGCCACGCCCGTCGCGGCCCAGGACGCGTACGCGGGCCTCGTCATCGACCGCGGGGGCCTGACCGTCACCAAGGACGGCACCCCCGTCGCCCTGCCGCCCACCGAACTGCGCCTGCTCCTGGAGCTGTCGGCCTCCCCCGGCCAGGTCTTCACCCGCGAACAACTGCTGCGCAGCGTGTGGGACCACGACTTCCTCGGCGACTCCCGCATCGTGGACGCGGCCGTCGGCCGGCTCCGCGCGAAGATCGAGGACGTGGCGTCGAAGCCGCGGTTCATCCAGACGGTCCGCGGCTTCGGCTACCGGTTCGGCCCGCTGTGAGCCGCGCCGCCCGCCCGGCTCCCCGGCCGGGGAGGCGGTGGCCCCGGGTCGCCCCGCGCGGGCTGCGCACCCGCCTCGTCGTCGCCTTCGTCCTCGTCGCCCTCCTCAGCACTGCCACCGCCACCGCCCTCGCCTCGCCGTCACGCCGCTGGACGCCGAACAGCGCGACACCGCCGCCCTGCTGACCGCCGTACGCGACGGCCTGCTGCCGGTGCTGGGCGTCAGCGCCGTCCTCGCGCTGCTCGCCGCCCGGACGGTCCTGCGCCCGGTACGCGACCTCGGCCGCGCCACGCGCCGCCTCGCCCGGGGCGACCTCGGCACCCGCGTCGAGCCGCGCGGTCGCGACGAACTCGCCGACCTGGCCAGGGACTTCAACACCACCGCCGACGCGCTCCAGACGACCGTCGCCGAGCTGCGCGACCAGGAGGCGAAGGCCCGCCGCTTCGTCGCCGACGTCTCGCACGAGCTGCGCACCCCGCTCGCCGCGATGACGATGGTGACGACCGTCCTCGACGAGGAGGCCGACCGCATGCCGCCGGACGCCGCGCGCGCCGCCCGCACGGTCGGCGCCGAGACGGCGAAGCTGGCCCGCCTGGTCGACGACCTGATGGAGATGTCCCGCTTCGACGCCAAGGTCGCCCGGCTGCGCCTGACGGAGGCCGACCTGGCCGCCACCATCCGCTCCACACTCGACCTGCGGGGCTGGACGGACCGCGTGGGCACCGAACTCCCGGACACCGCGCCCGCCCTGATCGACGTACGGAGGGTCGACGTGACCGTCGCGAACCTGGTCGGCAACGCGCTCCGCCACGGCGCCCCGCCCGTCACCGTCGCCCTCACCACCGCGCGCGGCGTCGCCACGGTCACGGTCACCGACCACGGCCCCGGCCTCGCCCCGGACGCCCTCGCCCACGTCTTCGACCGCTTCTACAAGGCCGAGGCCGCCCGCACCCGCTCCGAGGGCAGCGGCCTCGGCACGGCCATCGCGCTGGAGAACGCCCGGCTGCACGGCGGCAGCATCGAGGCCGCGAACCGCCCCGGCGGCCCTGGCGCGGTCTTCACCCTGCGCCTGCCGCTGCGCCCGGCACCCGCGGAGAACGAGGCACACGAGGCGCCCACGGAGGAGGCCCGGTGACCCGATCCCGCACCACCACACCTGCCCTCGCCCTCGCCCTCGTCCTCGCGCTCACCGCCCTGCTCACCGCCTGCGGCGTCCGCCCCACCGGAGTGATCGCAGGCGGCGACCCGGCCACCGGCCTCACCCGCGGGCTGCGGCTCTACTTCGTGGACAGCGGAGGCCTCCGGGGCGTGTCCCGCCCGAACCCGGGGATCGAGGACCTCGGCGGTGCCCTCAAGCTGCTCGGCGAGGGCCCGGACGGCGACGAGCGGCGGCGCGGCCTCACCAACCTCGTGGAGCTCGCGGACATCGACGTGTCCGGCGAGGGCACCCGCGTCACCTACCGCTCCCCGGCGGCGTCCTTCGACACCGACCGCGACCGCCTGCCCAACGGCCAGTTGGTCTGCACCCTGGCCCGCGCCCAGTCGTACCTGTCGTCGCGGGACGAGAAGCGCCGCATCCGCCCCGACGACGTCCAGGTCACCCTTGTCAACGCCGAGCGCCGCTTCGGCCCGTACCGCTGCTCGCAGTTCCTCACCGGAACCGGCTGAACCGGCTGAACCGGCCACAGCGGCTGAAGCCGCCGCCGGGTCAGCGGTCGTCGTCGTTCCGGGCGTACGCGTACATCATCATCTCCTTCGGAGCCGTCGGCCGCGGCTTGGCCAGCAGGGTGGAGCTCACGTACAGGCGCCCGTGCGCGTACAGCGTCTCGGACGAGACCGCGAGCATCCCGGAGGGCCGCCCCCGGGCGGTGAGCAGGCGCTTCTCCTTCATGGTCCGCCCGTCGAGCGTCACCACCTCGACGCCCCCGTAGTCGCGGTACGCGATGATGTTGCCGCCGTCCATGCGGATGGGGAACATCGGCGCGCCCTCGTGCGCGTTCCCGCGCGGCCCGGTGAGCCTGCCGGTGGAGAGCGCGAAGGCCACCAGGTCGTTCGTGGAGCTGTAGCGCTTGGAGCCGTCGCGGCGCGCGGTCGGCACGTACAGCTTGTCGTTGCCGACGACGATGCCGCGGCAGTCGTTGACGACACTGGCGCTGCCGCAGTCGTGCAGGTATCTGCGGTCGGGCAGCGCGGTCTTCGAGCGCAGCCTGCCGCGCCGGTCGAGGGCGAAGACGTCGGTGGCCCCGGACCCGCTGACCTCCCCGGAGTCGAGGCCGACGACCACCGGGTCGGTGGAGATCACGTTGAGGTTGGTGACCCCGGCGGGCAGCTTGTGGCTCCACCGGGGCTTGCCGCTCACGGGGTCGAGGTCCTGCACGCGGTACGTCTCCGAGCCGTACTCCCCGCACCGGCGGACGGCCACGAGCCGCGCGCCGCCGCCGTACCCGACGTCCTGGCACGTCTCACCGGCCCGGGGCTTCCACCGCGGCTCGCCGGTGCGCAGGTCGAAGGCGGCGCCGCCGTACAGCCCGGCGACGGCGACGGTCCGCCCGCTGATCACGACCTGGTTGAACTCGGTCTTCGTCCGCTGGTACCCGATCTTCAGGGACGTCGTCCACAGCTTCTTCCCGGTCGCGAGCTCGAAGGCCATGACCTCGGTGCAGGGCGCGCGGTTGCCGGAGCTGCCGTGGACCGTGGGCGCGGTGACCACCACCGCGATCCCGCCCGCGCCGATCTCCCGCGACCCCGCGCAGGACTGGCCCGGCTTCTCCAGCGTCCAGCGCACCTTGCCGGTGCCGGCGTCGAGGCCGGTGATCCGCTGCACGGACGCCTTCGCGTACACCTCGTCCGTGAGCCAGGACCCGTTGACCGGCCAGTAGTCCTCGCCCTTGGGCAGCTTCGGGACCGGCGCGCCGCCGGTGAAGGTGGCCTTCGGGTCGGCGGGGACCACCTCCTTCGGCTGCGCGTAGGCGGGGCCGGGCTTCTTGGCGGAGGTCCCGCGGCCCCCGTCCCCGCCGTCCCCGTCGGCCACCACGTACCAGGCCCCGCCCCCGGCGAGCAGCGCGAGCGCGGCCACGGAGGCGACGACGAGGGCCGTACGGCGCCGGGCGGCCCGCCGCGGCGGGGCCGGCGGCTCCGGCGGCCCGAACCCCCCGGGCGGAGGCGGCACGGGAGGCCCGAAACCGGCGGGCTGCGGCGGTGGCGGCGGTCCGAACCCCGCGGGCTGCTCCGGGAGGTGCGGAGGCGGCCCGAACCGGCCCTCCTCCGCGGCCCCCTGGCCGGGTCCGGGCGTGGCGGGCGGCTGCGTCATGGCGTCTCCAGGAAGGTCGGCGGCGGATACGGGAAGGGCAGCCGTCACCGCCCGACGGACAGCATCCGCCCCTGGTCCTTGTCGTCCCTGCGCGGCGAGTCGGGTTCGAGCCGCGTCGGCGTCACGAAGAGGCGCCCGCCGCTGTACAGCGTCTCCCCGGCGAACATGAAGGTCTCCCACTCCCGGGCCGGCGTCGGGTGCTTCAGCAGCACCTCCGGCCGCCCGCCCGCGGCGCCGAACCGCACGGTCCGGCCGGGCCGGTCGGTCTGCGCGCGGACGTACACGACGACCCCGGCCCGCTTCCCGGGCCCCGCCTCGCGCACGGGCATGAGCTGCCGCCCCTGCTTCCCCTTCCCGACGGTGGCGGCCCACTTGGCCCTGCCCGTGGCGAGGTCGAAGGCGACGACCTTGTCGGGCCCGAGGGCTGCGCGGTCCTCGGGTCCACCGGCGAGGTAGAGGGTGTCCCCGTTGACGACACCGCCGGGACAGTTCTGTACGCCTTCCCCGGCGTCACCCGCCCCCGCGCACATCTCGAACGTGTGGGGCCCGCGGTCGAGCCGTGTCCAGGACCGCTGCTTCCCCTCGCCGTCCAGGGCGACGACGGCCCACTTGTCGTACTCCTCGTTGTTGCGCACGGTGAGCACGAGGGGGTCGACCGAGTACACCTTGGCCACGTTCCAGCCGACCTTGGTGCGGTACCGCCACGCTGCCTTGCCGGTGCGGGGGTCGATGCGCCGCACCTCGTCGTGGGCCTTCGGCGCTCCGGGCGCGCAGGTGTCGACGAACAGCAGCCGCTCGCCCCCGGCCACGTCCTCCAGGAGGCAGGAGCCGGTCCGCCGCCGCTGCTCGGTGAAGATCCGCTTCCCGTCGCTCAGGCGGAACGCGTGGGCGACGTTGTCCTGATGGACGGCGAGAGTGTCGCCGGAGATCGCGAGATGCACCGTCAGGGTGCTGTCGCCGACCCCGCGTTCGGTGAGCCGGTGGCGCCAGCCCTTGGCCCCGGTCCGCAGGTCGATCTGCTGGAGCCGGTCGCACTTGCGGGAGTTGGTGGCGTTCCCGTTGGTGTACGCGACGACGACCTTGCCGCCGCGCCCGGCGTTCACAGGCGTGTCGCACACCGGGGCGGGCAGCCGCAGGGACCAGGCCTGCCCGCCGTCCCGCACGCGGTAGGCGGTGACCGTGTCGTACAGGGCCTGTACGACGAGCCCGTCCACCGCCCACAGGTCGTGCAGCGAGGCGCCCCTGCCCGGCAGCCGGGTGCCGTTCAGGTGCAGCCGGCCCCTGGCCTCGCCGGACTCGCGCCCGGCGTTGACGTCGACGTGCCGGGGCGCTCGGCCGTCGGCGCCGGGCCGGTCCGTCCGCTCCCCCGAGCCGGACGGACCGGCCGGCGCCCCCGGCTCCCGGGTGACAGGCTCCCGGAAACCGCCGGACCGCGCGCCGCCGTCCTCCTTCAGGACGGCGTACGCCCCCACCCCCGCGCCCACGGCCGCCAGCACGGCGGCCACGAGGATCCACACCACGGCTCCCGTCGCCGACCGCGCGGGTGCCGGGGGCGCCGGCGGCCGGACGTACGGATTGCCGGGGACGGGCTCGTGGGCCCTGGGTGGTGGTGGACCTGTCATGGCAAGAGTGTGGCCGAGCCCACCCCGTTGTGGAGGTACTTTCTAGAAAATGACTCTAAATCGCCGGTGCGTTTTCTCCGGAGGGAACCGTTCCGGACCCTGCCCTGCTCTACGCTGGACGGCATGGTCGCGGACAAGCTGACAGTCGCGGACACGGTGCCGGCGGACGGACGCGGAGCCGCCCGCACCGGCGCCGCGGGCGGGCCGGAGCCGCACCGTGTCGCCTAAGCAGCAGCGCGGCGAGGCCACCGCCGACCTGCTCCTGGACACCGCCCTCGCGGTGTACGCGCGCGGCGGCGAGCGGGGCTTCACGGTCAACGCCGTCACCGCGGCCAGCGGCGTCAGCTTCGGCAGCCTGTACCACCACTTCGGCAGCTTCGAGGGCCTGGCCGCCGCGCTCTACCTGCGCTGCGTGGACCAGCTCTGCGACCCGGTGGTGGCCGCTGTCACCCGCTCCCGCACGGCCCGCACGGGCATCCGCGCCCTGGTGCGGGCGTATCTGGACTTCACCCGCGACCACCGCGACGTGGCGCTCTTCCTGCACGGCTCGGCCTACTCCAGCTATCTCGCGGCCCACGCGAAGGAGGTCATGGCCGCCAAGGACGCCAAGTTCGCGCCGATCGGCGACTGGCTGCGCCCGCGCGTCGCGTCGGGCGAGGTGGCCGCGCTGCCCCCGCACCTCATCGAGGTCCTGGTCATGGGCCCGGTCGCGGAGACCGCCCACCGCTGGCTCTCCAGCACCTACGAGGTCGACCTCGACGAGGCGGCCCGGGTCCTCCCGGACCGCATCTGGCGGGCCCTGCGCGCGGACTGAGACCGGGAGCCGGGCCCGGCTCCCGGAGCCCGGGCCCGGCTCCCGGACCGGCCCCGGCTCAGACGCGCACGCCCTGGGTCGTCGCGGCCGCCGCCCGCGCCGTCTCCACGACCCGCTCCCGCAGCCGCTCGACGACCAGCCGCATGTTCGCGTACGCCACCGGGGTGTCCGGGTACCGGCAGGCGAACTGGAGCCCCTCGTGGAGCCGGGTCACCCACGCGCACACCTGGTCGCCGTACGACACCCGGATCAGCCCGTACGCCTTCTGCTCCTGCCACCGCTCCGAGCCCGCGACGGCGCGCGCGTCGACGTACGACACGATCGAGTACAGGTCGGGCGAGGTGGGCCGGAAGTCCGCGCCGAGCAGCGGGAGCACCCGGGCGACGGGCATCCGGGCCAGCGGCCGCGCCTCCCGCAGCGCGGCGCGGACCATGCGCAGCGCGTCGTCGAACCCCGCGGCCTGCCCCACGGGCACCTCGATCGGCGCCCCGCCCACGTACCAGCCCATGGAGTCGGCCCACCGGGACCTGACCCGGGTGTGGAACGGCACGACGGTGCGGTACACGCGCAGCCCGCTGAGCTCCCGGGTGATGAGGGCGACGGCCGCGAGGACGCCGACGAGGCTCCCGCCGTGGGGCCGGCAGTAGGCCTCGAAGGCGGCGGCGTCGGCGTCGTCCGCGACCATCTCGTGCAGCAACTTCTGCGCGGGCAGGCGCGGCCGCGGCCACGGCCCGGAGGCGGAGGCGGGGTCCGTGGGGGACGGGTCCCCGGGGGCGGGGCCCGCGGACGGGTGGGACAGTCCGGGGAGGGCGGCCGGGGCGGCGGGGCCGAGCCCGAGGTCCACGGGGAACCCGGGCAGCCTGCCCCCGCACCGGCCGATGAACTCCCGCCAGCGCGCGACGACCGGGTGCGTGGGGTCGGCGCGGTCGGCGTCCGTGCGCTCGCTCGCGCAGAAGTCGACGTAACTGGCGACGGGCGCGACGGGCACGGTGCGGCCCTGCAGCGCCGCGGCGTAGAGCTCGTGGATCTCGGCGGGGATGCGCTGGATCGAGTACGAGTCGACGTTGCTGTGGTCGAAGGCCATGCACAGGGTGGCGCCGTCGGCCCTGACGATCGCGGTGAAGATGAAGTTCGGCCATGTCAGCGCGTCCGCGACGGTGTCGAAGCGGTCCTGGAGGTAGCGGCTGAGCGCGGCGGTCTCGCGGAACCGCCCGACCTCCGTGCGGCGCAGGGCGACGGACGCCGCGTCGAGGGTGAAGCGCCGCACCTCGTCGCCCCGCCAGCGGAAGCCGCTGCGCAGCGTCTCGTGGCGCCGCGTCCAGTCCCGCAGCGCGGTGTGCAGCGCGTCGAGGTCGACCGGCCCCGGCAGGTCGAAGACGGTGCCGAGCCAACTGGGCACGTGCAGCCCGCCCCGGCGCACCCACCGGGCCGTGCGCAGGTGGGACTCCTGGACGTACGCGGGCGGCCGGGCGTCGTCCGGCAACGCGTGCGCGGCGCCCACCGCCGCGGGGTGCAGCGTCCACTCCACGAGCCGGCCCGGACGGAGCTCACATCGCTGAAGGTCGGTCATGCGCATGCAGTGACCAACGACCGGAGCGTCGAAAGGGCCCGGCCCGGCGGGCCGGGGGCCCGGCCTCGGCGCGGGCCCCGGCCTCCCGTGCGGGCCCCGGCCTCCCGTGCGGGCCCCGGCCTCCCGTGCGGGCCCCGGCCTCCGGTGCGGCGTCCCGCTACGGCCCGTCCTCGTCCAGCAGCCGCCGCATCGTCCCGGCGGCCCGGACGGCGGCGTCGCCGCAGCAGTTGTTGAACAGCACGTGGACCCGTTCGGCGCGCCCGGCGAGCTCCCGCACCCGGGGCACCCACGCGGCGAGGTCGGCCTCCTCGTACGCGTACCGGAACCGGTCCTCCTTGCTGCCCGAGCCCCAGGCGGTGCTGCGGCCGTGGAACCGTACGACGGACAGCCGGGGGTCGGTGACGGGGGTGACGGGCGGCATGGAGGTGGGAAGGGTCTGGTTCATGTCGACGGCGACGGCGGCCATCCGGTACCGCGCGAGCAGGGCGGCCGTGGCGTCGGCCCACTCCGCGTCCCACCACTGCGGGTGCCGGAACTCGACGGCGAGGTCCCACCCCTCCGTCCGCCGGGCGCACGCGTCGAGCACCGCCCGGGCGTGGGCCCCGGGCCGCAACCACGGCGGGAACTGGAACAGCACCCGGCCGAGCCGCCCCTCCTGGCGCAGCGGGGCGATCCCCTCGGCGAACCGCGCCCACACCTCGTCGAGGACCTTGGGGTCGCGGTGGTCGGCGGGCAGCCCGTCCGGCATCACCGCCTGCCGGGTGGGGTGGCCGGTGAGCAGCGAGAACGCCTTCACGTCGAAGACGAACCCCTCCGGGGTCCGCTCCGTCCAGAGCCGGCTGTTCCGCGCGCTGGGCAGCGCGTAGTACGAGGCGTCGACCTCCACCACCGGGAACCGCGAGGCGTAGTACCGCAGCCGTCCCTCGGCGTCCCGCCGCCCGGGCGGGTACCACCCGCTGCCGACCAGCTCCCGGTCCGTCCAGGAGCACGTGCCCACGAGGATGTCACCCATGGGGTTGCGGCTACCCGCGCACGCGGGGCGCCAACGTGCGGACACGGGCGCCGGGCGGGGAGCCGGGCGGGGCCGGACGAGGAGGAGGACGGGGGAGCCGGACGGGGAGCC
Source organism: Streptomyces sp. CC224B (assembly GCF_030010595.1). NCBI lineage: Bacteria > Bacillati > Actinomycetota > Actinomycetes > Kitasatosporales > Streptomycetaceae > Streptomyces > Streptomyces sp. CC224B. Next base: position 57,379 of record NZ_JASCXL010000036.1, read on the forward strand.
GGAAGGTCAGCGCTGGCCGGACACCGTCCGGCCGGTGGTTTCCTGCGCGGCCCGGCGGTACTCGTCGTTGAGGCGCTGCGCCTCCTCGAGCTGGTCCTCGAGGATCACGATCCGGCACGCGGCCTCGATCGGGGTCCCCCGGTCGACGAGCTCGCGGGCGCGGGCGGCGATCCGGAGCTGGTAACGGGAGTACCGCCGGTGTCCGCCCTCCGACCGCAGCGGAGTGATCAACCGGGCCTCACCGATGGCGCGGAGGAAACCAGGGGTGGTGCCGAGCATCTCGGCGGCCCGGCCCATGGTGTACGCGGGGTAGTCGTCGTCGTCCAGACGATCGCTGAGCGGAGTATCTGCTGCCATGTCACCTCGTAGTGCAACGCGTCGAGGGGCCCTGATGCCGTACGGCACCAGGGCCCCGAGGGAATTCAACACCATCTGTCGGCCCTTATGCGGTGCCGACCTTCTGTTTCCGCTACGCCGCCCGATCAGGACGGGACGGCTGCGGGGATCGCGGCTTCTTGACCGGGGACCACCATCCGTTCCGGGGTCTACGCGGTACCCGGGCCGATACTGCTCGGTCCGGGCGATCCCGATGGCGTCTGCTTCTCCGTCCTTTCTCTGCCAACCGACTTTCTGACGAACGGGTACTGCGGTACTGCTCGGTGCTGCTGCTGGCAGCCCCTGGACCTGCGGGCTGCCCAGTGCGGTCCCCAGTCCCGTCACCGTTCTCCGTACACGTGGCTTCGGAGCTCCGGAACCGCACTGACCTGCGTACTTCAACTACTGCTACCCGCCAGTTCGTGTCTGCCGGGTCTTGCTGGACCGTGTCGACGAGAAAAACGTTAGCGCCACTCGCGGCAGATGTCTACTCTGACAAAAGTAGATTTCGGCGCGCCCCAGCGGAAGGATTCCTGCACCGGGACCGGCACCGGCACTGACACCCGCACCACGCCGACACGGACACGGCGATACGACGACGAGGGCCCTGCCGACGGGTGTCGGCAGGGCCCTCGTGGAGTGGGTGGAGCTACGGGGTGCTCCGGTCAGGGAGTCACACCCCGGTGGAGGACGCCCCCATGGGGGCGTTGCCCCCGAGGAGCGAGGACGCGGTCTGGAGCGGGGTGAGGGTGCTCGGCGGCGTCGCCTCGACGTGGTCGTGGCAGGTGAAGCCGAGACGGGTCATGGCCCGGACGACCTCGCCGGCGGAGAAGTCACGGCGGTCCTGCCGGGTGATGACCTGGCCCACCTGCTTGACCGGGTAGCGGCGGCGGCCGATGGTCACGGACTCACCCGTGACGATCTCGGGCGCGACACCTCGCATCGAGGCCAGCACCCCGTCCTTGCTCAGCTCGAACGGATACCTGGCGATGACACAGCGCATGATGCCTCACAGACGAAGGAGAGGGGACCGGCCGGGGCGGGCCGGTTCAGCGGGTGGGAACCGGCGGGCGAGGGCCCGCCGGGCGGGGAGGGGACGGAAGGAGACGCGGCGGACGGGACGCAGCGCACGGGGTTCAGCACACGGGACTCAGCGCACGGGGACGAGAACGTCCCGCAGCCGTATCCGGTCCGTGTAGGCGGGACCGTCGCGGAGACCGGTGAGCACGGCCAGGGTGACCACGCCCGTGCTCTGGTCGTCCCCGTCGCACAGGACGAGGTGGTCGACGCCGGCACCGGCCATCAGGGACAGGGCCACCTCGACGGTCATGTCGTCCCGCACCCGGGGGCCGGGGACGCGCCTGCCGTCGGCCGTGGCCGGAGCGGACAGGTGCGGTACGGGGGGCCGCGTCGGAACCGGTGTCATGGGTGCCTCCTGCCGGAAGGGGGGTGGTGGGGTGCTCAGCACGGCGGCCCTAGGCGGCCGTGCCGTGGCCGGACCGTCGCGGTGCCCCGCGGAGCGCGGCCTCACCGACGGGGCGCCCCCGACCGGTCCGGCCCCGGCGTCCCCGGCCGCCGCGGGCCGCGGAGGACGCGCCACGGGGGCGTTCCGCGACCGGCGCGGTGACGACGACCGGGACCCCGGAAGGGGTCTGGGCGCCGGTGATGCGGCTGAGCTCCGCCTCGCCCGAGCGCACCGGGGTGACCTGCGGGGTGATGCCCGCCGTGGCCATCAGCCGGCTCATGCCGCGGCGCTGCTCGGGGGTCACCAGGGTGACGACGCTGCCGGACTCGCCGGCGCGTGCCGTACGGCCGCCGCGGTGCAGGTAGTCCTTGTGGTCGGTGGGCGGGTCCACGTTGACGACCAGGTCGAGGTGGTCGACGTGGATGCCGCGCGCGGCGACGTTGGTCGCCACCAGCACCGTCACGTGGCCGCTCTTGAACTGGGCCAGGGTCCGGGTGCGCTGCGGCTGGGACTTGCCGCCGTGCAGGGCCGCGGCGCGCACACCGCTGCTCAGCAGGTGCCTGGTCAGCCGGTCCACGGCGTGCTTCGTGTCGAGGAACATGATCACGCGGCCTTCGCGGGCGGCGATCTCCGTGGTCGTCCGGTGCTTGTCCGCGCCGTGCACGTGCAGCACGTGGTGCTCCATCGTGGTGACCGCGCCCGCCGAGGGGTCGACGGAGTGGACGACCGGGTCCGTCAGGTACCGGCGCACCAGCAGGTCGACGTTGCGGTCCAGGGTGGCCGAGAAGAGCATCCGCTGCCCGTCGGCGCGCACCTGGTCGAGCAGGCCGGTCACCTGGGGCAGGAACCCGAGGTCGGCCATGTGGTCGGCCTCGTCGAGGACCGTGATGGCGACGTCGTCCAGGCGGCAGAGGCCGCGGTCGATGAGGTCCTTCAGGCGCCCGGGGGTCGCGACGACCACCTCGGCGCCGGTGCGCAGCACCCCGGCCTGGCGGGAGAGGGACATGCCGCCCACGACGGTGCCGAGCCGCAGGCCCACGGCGCGGGCGTAGGGCGAGAGCGCGTCGGTGACCTGCTGGGCGAGCTCACGGGTGGGGACGAGGACGAGGGCGAGGGGCCGCCGCGGCTCGGCACGCCGTCCCGCCGTCCGGGCCAGCAGGGCGAGGCCGAAGGCGAGGGTCTTGCCCGAGCCGGTCCGGCCCCGGCCGAGCACGTCGCGTCCGGCCAGGGAGTTCGGCAGGGTCGCCGCCTGGATCGGGAACGGCACGGTCACGCCCTCGTGGCGGAGCGCGGCCGCCATGGGCGCGGGCAGGGCGAGCTCGGCGAACGCCTCGGCGGCGGGCAGCGCGGGCGAAAGCGTCCTCGGCGGGGCGAACTCCCCCGACACGGACTGCCGGTCCCCGGGGCGCGAGGACCGGCGCGGTCCTCCGGAGCGCTCACGGGTGCCGGAGGGGCGGGACGCGCGGGGCACGCGGGCGGTACGGGCATGTTTCATGCGGAACCTTCCTTGCGGGGCGCGTACCAAGGAATTCCGCAGCGGTGGAGCGGCGCGAGAATCTCGAGACGAGCCGGAAATGGTGCGGGGCCGAGCCGCTGCCTGTCGCACGCCCGGAAACACAGCGAGCTGGGGCCCGCACCCCAGAGGTGCGGGCCCCAGCTCGAAAGTGTGCGTCAGTGCGACGTCGTTACGCCGGAACGATGTTCTCGGCCGTCGGGCCCTTCTGGCCCTGCGCGATGTCGAACGTCACCTTCTGGCCTTCCAGGAGCTCGCGGAAGCCCTGGGTGGCGATGTTCGAGTAGTGGGCGAAGACGTCGGCGCCGCCGCCGTCCTGCTCGATGAAGCCGAAGCCCTTTTCAGCGTTGAACCACTTAACGGTGCCAGAAGCCATGTCAATTCTCCTTCGGGAGGCGGTGTCGGGAATTCGCCCTGTGCGAATTCCAGGTCGCCGTCGTGATTACCCCGATGGAACTGAATCCTTTGGCAACCACACCTGCAACTGACAACGACAGTAGCACGGTGCAATCGGCCGTGCGCGATCAATTATTCTTCCGGCTCGGCGCCCCGAGGAATACTCGCCGAGCCCCGCCGCAATATCTGACGTCGCGGACACAGATATTGCTCTTCGCGGCACGTGGCCTTTCTGCCGTCCGCCTCCGCCGCGCGCCCCTGACCTCCCGGGACGGCACACCACCGCCGCCACCGCCCGCGGCGGCCGACCCGGCCACGAAGCGCCCCGGGGCGAGGAGGATCACATCACCCGGGAGGAGCACCGGGTGGCCGCCCCGGGGGGTGGGAGACCCGGACAGTGCCTGCTCAGTGCCCGTTCGGTGCCCGCTCAGTGCCTCGGGAACATGACCTCGCTGGCCGCGTTGGTGAACGGCGCGGCCATCCTGGCGAACGTCGACGCGCCCTGCGTGAACGGCGACAGCGGGTCGATGCTGCCCGACCGGCCGGGCGGGCCCGGAGGCGTGTGCGGGCCCGGAGCTGTGTGCGGGTTCGGCGGGGCGTACGGGCCCGACGGGGTGTGCCGGTCCGGCTTCCTGCCCGGGTCCTTCCCGTCGGCCACGGCGGACGCGCCGCCCTGGACGGCGAGCAGGGTGGCGAGGAGGACAACGGTTCGCTGACAGGTACGAAATCGCATGCCCGCCTCAACGACAGCGGCCGGAAACGGGTCACTGGACCGCCGAAAGTGAGATCTAAGGGGGAAACGCGAGGCCCGGAGTCAACGCCCGGAGTGCGGCCATCCGTTCGGTTGACGCCGAAACGGGCCCCGGGCACGCCTGGCCGCCCCGCCCCGCGGCGTCCCTCATGATCGGCCCCGCCTCCCGTTCTCCTCTTCTCTTTCCCCGGAAGGTCGTGCCGTCATGGGAACCCACCTGGCCGACGTGGAACTGCCGCCGCTGTTCTGCCCTCTGGAATCCGCCGTGCATCCCCGTGTCCGGGAGATCGAGAAACGCGCCGCGGAATGGATCGGCGCCAGTGGTATGTGCGCGTCGGAACGGGAAGAGGCGTGGGTCGTGGCGACGCACAGCGGTGATTTCTACGCCCGCTTCGCCCCGGTCGCCGACGACGACCGGCTGCTTGCGGCGGCCCTGTGGGTGTACTGGGGCTTCGCGTTCGACGACGCGCGCTGCGACAGCGGGCCGCTGAGCATCCGGCCCGCGCAGTTCAACGCCCTGGCCGGGCAGGTGCAGCGCGCCTGCGAGACCGACTCCGCACGCCCCGACGACCGCTACGCCCGCGCCCTGCAGGACATCACCCGCCGCTTCCGCTCCTTCGCCCCGCCCGCCCAGGTCGCCCGCTTCGCGCACGCCCACCGGGCCTGGCTGTCGGGGGTCGCCTGGCAGATCGGCAACGAGGCCGTGGGGCGGATGCCGGGGCTCGACGAGTTCCTGACCATGCGGATGCTGGCGGCGGGCGGCGAGCCGACGTACGCCCTGCTGGAGCTGGCGACCGGCGCCGAGGTCCCCGGCCGCGAGCTGCACCGGCCGGCCGTGCGGGCCCTCACCGAGATGGCGATGATGGTGGCCTCCGTCGACAACGACCGGCACTCCCTGCACAAGGAGCTGTCCCGCGGCCACACCGCGCAGAACGTCTACACCGTGCTGATGGCCGAGCGCGACCTCACCCTCCAGCAGGCCGTCGACGAGGCCGCCCGCCTGCGCGACCGCGTCCTGCTGCGCTTCCTGGATCTGCACGACCGCGTACGGCCGACGGCGGGCACGGACCTGGCCACGTATCTGCAGGGACTGCGGTACGGGATGCGCGGCAACAACGAGTGGGGTCTGCGGGTGCCGCGCTACCTCAGCCAGGGCTCGTGGCCGGACAGCATGGAGGAGCTGCCGCTGACGTACGCGGAAGAGCCCTCCGACACCCGGCCGGGCCCGGTGGAGGGCGCGCCGTCCATCGCCTGGTGGTGGGACGCCGACCTGGCCTGACTCACCGGGGCGCGGCCAGGTCCAGCGTCCACCAGGGGCCGTCGGCGCCCGTCGCCCTGCCCACGCCGGCGTCGGTGTAGTCGCAGGTCAGGAGGATGGCGCGGTGCGCGGGGCTGTCCATCCACCGCGCGACGACGGCCGCGGCGCCGTCCGGTCCCGCGGCCACGGTCTCGCCGGTGCGGCCGGGGTGGTAACCGGCGGCCCGCACCCGCTCGCCCGGGCTGCTGCCGTCCGTACCGGCGTGCGAGAGCCGCCCGCGCGCGGCCATGTCGGCACTGTGCGCCTGGGCGACCCGGCTCAGCCCTTCCCGCAGCCGTACGGGCGGGCACCCCGCGGCGGCGCGGTGCCGGTTGACCTCGGCGACGAGGTGCGTCGGCGCGGCGGCCGCGGCGGTCGTGCCCGTGGTGCCCGTCGTGCCGGTCGCGGTGGTCGCGTCGGTCGCGGTGTTGTGCGGGGGCTGGGCGGCGTACCGCGGCGCGCGCCAGGGCCCGGCCGCCGGCACGGGCCACGGCGGGGTCTCGTACCGCATGGGCGCCGCGTACCGCATGGGCGCCGCGTACCGCGGGGGCGTGACGACCGCGGACGGGCGGGCGGAGGCGGAGACCGGGGGCGCGCAGCACAGCAGCACCGCGAGTACGACCCACCCCGTGATAAACACCTTTCCGTACGCCCCGGTCATGAATTCCGTCCCATTCCCCCGTCCCATTCGGGGGAACGCGGCATTTCCCCGACCGTGCTCCGGATACCGGGTGGTTAGGGTGACAGCGCTCACTTCCCGTGTCTCTTTCCGCACATATTTCCCAGGAGGATTTACATGACATTGCGCATGCGCCGTCTCGCCGTCGTCTCGCTCGCCGCGCTGGCCCTGGCCGGGGGCGGCGCCGGGGCCGCCTCCGCCGCGGCGCCGCCGGCCCCGGCCGTCGGTTCCGTCGGCGCGGACGCGCTGGACGACGACTGGGGGCACCACCACGACCACCACCACGACCGGCCGCTGTACTTCGGGCCCTTCGAGGTCCCGCGGCAGGGCCAGGTCTCGGGCGGCGTCTCCTGGGACGCGCGGCACTGAGCGAGGGACCGGCGACGGCCTCCTCCGGGCAACGGCTCCGGAGGAGGCCGTTCGTACGTCCCGGTGCGCGGCGCATGAGGGCGGCGGCCGCACGGCGCTCAGCGCTTGAGGGTGGCCGCGCTGGCCACCAGCACCAGGATCACGCAGCCGAGGATCAGCAGGGCGTCCCGGACGAACACCGCGGTGACGCCGGCGTGCGCGGCCGCCTCGCTCGCGGCCTGGACGCCGTAGGTCATGGGCATCACCTTGGCCACGGCCGACAGGGCCCCCTGCATCTCGTCGCGGGGCACGAAGAGGCCGCAGACCAGGAACTGCGGCAGGACGCCCGCCGGGAGGAACTGCACCGCCTGGAACTCGTTGCGGGCGAAGGCGCTCACCAGCAGCCCCAGGGCCAGGCCGAGCAGGGCGCCGAGCATGGCGATGACCATGAGCAGATAGGCCGGACCCCGGATGTCCAGGCCCAGCGGTCCGACGGCCAGCAGCGTCGAGAGCACCGCCTGCAGCAGGGCCAGGAACGCGAAGGCGAAGCTGTAGCCGAGCACGATGTCGAGCCGCCGTACCGGCATGGTGAGCAGCCGTTCGGCGGTGCCGGTGGTGCGCTCGCGCAGCGTGGACACCGACGCCACCAGGTACATCACGATGACCGGGAAGACGCCGAAGACCTGCGGCCCGACGCGCTGGAAGGTGTCCTGCGAGCCGTGGAACATCAGCTTCAGCAGCACCATCAGCATGCACGGGATGAACAGCAGCAGGGCCGTGCTGCCCCGGTCCCGGGAGATCTGCTGGAGCACCCGGACCGCGGTCGCGGCGGTGATCGTGGGGGAGAACGGCAGCCGCTCGGCCAGGCGGGTCCGGTTCACGAGCGGGCGTCCGCGGTGTAGAAGGCCTGCTCGGCCGCGGGCGGGCCCCCTTGGTCGAGCAGCCCCGGCAGCCCGGAGGCGTCGGGCAGCAGGCTCTGGGAGGCGGCGCGTTGCCGGGCGCGGTCCTCCGCCGCCGTCGCGGTCTCCACCAGGTGCATGAACGCCTGCTCCACGTCCTCGCAGTCGGTGTGCTCGAGCAGCGTCTCCCGGTCGGCGCTGGCCAGCAGCCGCCCCGAGCGCATCAGCAGCAGCCGGTCGCAGCGGTCGGCCTCGTCCATGACGTGGCTGGAGATCAGCAGCGTGGTGCCCTCCGCGGCCAGCCGCTGGAACACCAGCCACAGCTCCCGGCGCACCATCGGGTCGAGCCCGACGGTGGGCTCGTCCATCACCAGCAGCTCCGGGCAGTTCAACAGGGCCACGGCCAGCGAGACGCGCGAGTACTGGCCGCCGGAGAGCCGGGAGACGAGCTTGTCGGCGTACCCCGCGAGGTCGACCTCCTTGACCACGCGCACCACCGCGTCCTCCCGGCGCCAGCCGCGCATGCCGAGGGCGGCGGCGAAGTAGCGGAGGTTCTCGAGGACGGTGAGGTCCGCGTACACCGACGGGGCCTGGGTGACGTACCCGACGCGGGTCCGCAACTGCTGCGCCCCGGCCGCGTACCCGAGGACCTGCACATGGCCGCCGGTGGCTTGCTGGACCCCCACCACCGAGCGCAGCAGCGTGGTCTTCCCGCAGCCGCTCGGGCCGAGCAGCCCCACGATGCAGCCCCGGGGGATGGTGAAGGTGACGTTCGCCAGCACCGGGTGCGTGCCGCGGACCACGTGCAGTCCGTACGCGGACACGGCCGGAAGCTCACCCGGACGGGGAGCACTGGGTTCCGTCTGCTGCACAACTCCACCGCGTTCCGTCACGAAGAATCCCGTATCGGGCGTTCAGGGTACGGCCGGATAGAGAACGCAAATCGGCCCACCACACGCACAACGGCCCACAGGACCCGAAGTCACGCCCGCCCGGGAGGCGGGCTCGTGTGGTGGCGCCTTCTTCGGGGGAGGCCGTAGGAGCGGCGGACGGACGAAGGGGGGGAGGGACGGATGGAGGGAGGGACGGAAGGGAGGAGGGACGGACGGAAGGGAGGAGGGACGGAAGGATGGAGGTCGGACAGCCGGGTGGTCGGCTCGGCCGCGTCAGGAATCCCGGTGCACCATCGCCCAGGCGATCTCCTGCAACTGCCGGTAGGCGTCCGGGGTGGGGCGCGCGTACGCGAGCGCGCGCAGGGCGGCGGACAGTTGCCGCCGTGCCTCCTCCTCGGCCGCCTGGCGGCCACCGGCTTTCTCCACCAACTCCCGGACGACGTCCAACTCCGCGGCGTCCCACGAGTGCTCGGACCGCTCGGACCCGTACAGCTCGCGCAGTCGCTCGGCGGCCGGGTCGGTGCTCCGCAGGGCGGCCACCACGGGCAGCGACTTCTTGCGGGCCACGAGGTCGGCGCCCACCGGCTTGCCGCTGCGGGCGCTGCGGCCCCAGATGCCGAGCAGGTCGTCGGCGCACTGGAAGGCGACCCCCAGCCGGCGGCCGAACTCCCGCAGCCCGCTGACCCGCTCGCCGTCGGCGCCGGAGAGCAGCCCGCCCAGGGCGCAGGCGCACCCCATCAGGGACCCGGTCTTGCCCTCGGCCATGGCCAGGTACTGCGCCACCGACACCTCGGCCGCCGTCTCGAAGGCCACGTCGAGGCTCTGCCCCTCGACCAGGTCGAGCAGGGCGCCGACCAGCTCCCGCACCGCCGGGGCCGCCGCGCCGTGGGGAGCGTCGCAGACGGCCCGGACCGCGGCGACGAGCAGGGCGTCACCGGCCAGCACGGCGGCCGGCGTACCGAACACGGACCAGGCGGCGGGCCGGTGGCGGCGCAGGGCGTCACCGTCGATGACGTCGTCGTGGAGCAGGGTGAAGTCGTGCACGAGCTCGACGGCCACGGCCCCCGGCAGCGCGCCGTGTACGCTGCCCCCGACCGCTTCGGCGGACAGCAGGGTCAGCGCGGGCCGCACGGCCTTGCCGCGTCCGGAGGCGGACACCACGGGCGTACCGTCGGCCTCGCACCAGCCCCGGTGGTACCCGGCCACGCGGCTCTCCGACTCCGGCAGGGCGCCGACGGCTTCCCGCAGCGCGGGGACCAACAGGTCCTCGGCCCAGCTCAGACGCGGAAACACGGTGGCCGGGGACGAGTCGGCGATCTGCGGCATGCACTGCTCCTCATGGCGGCGGGCAAGCGGGTACGGCGCCAGTCAACCGACGCGGACCACCGGCACGACAGCACCGCACACCACCGACCCGAAAAGGATCACTGGGGCGGCCCAGACGTCATACGGTGCACTGAGCCGACCATCGGAGAACACGGAGGTCAGCCCCGCGCAGGCGCTGCCGCTCCGGGCGGCGGCGCGGGTGGCGGCACGGGCGGCACAGGCGGCGGGCGGCGTGCGCCGGGGCGGCGGTCGGGGCTGCCGCCGAGGCGGCACACCACACCCGTTCACACCTGTTCACGCACGTGGGGGGCATCGGGGCGGGCGGCTGAATAAGATATGCACTCATGTCGAACCCTGATGAGCTGCTCGTCGCCATCGCAGCCGAGGTGGAGTCCCAGCGAAGCAATCAGATGTCACTGACCGTGGTCGTCGGCGGCGCTGTCATCACCGGCCGACTCGCACCCGAGGCCGTGTGGCGGGAACGGGTGGCGGAGGTCCTCAAGGACTCGGACCGCCTCGGCCCGTTCGCCGACGTCTTCGCCGGCAGCCCCCGAGAAACCCGCCCCGACGACGAGCCCCCCACCCACCTCCACTTCCACCTCGCCCGCATCCTCCAGGGCAGCCTCGGCATCCCGGAGACGGGCGGCATGTACCGAGTAGCCCTCAAGGACATCAACGCCTGGACAGTGGGCGACCTCAGGTACATCGACCAGTAGCCCCCTGCCCGAGCCATCTCCTCTCACCCGCCCACCTGCCCGGCGAGACCCTCCCGAACGGACGACACTACGTCCGCGCGGCCCGCAGGATGATCCGCGGCGTTCAAGGGGGGCGACAACCGAAGCCACGCCTTCGACTGGCGAAGTGGTCCCTTCGCCAGTCGAGGGGCGATGGCCCGGGACCGGGTAGGCCGCGTCTCAGTGTGAGGAAGCGGCGAACGCGGTCAAAGCGGTGCGGTGGAACTGGCGAATCCGGCGATCGCCTTCCGCAGTGGTTCAGCTGCGTCCTTCAGAGCGACGCGGGTGTCGAGGCCCAGTACCTCGATGGAACCCAGATGGCCACGAGGTCCCTGAACACGCAGGACGCGCCGGGTGAAGCCGTCCGGTGACGGATGGACCACCATGGCCAGCGCGGCGTCCTGATCGGTGTATCCGGCGATGTAGGTGAGGAGCTGGTGGCGGTCGGTGGCGGAGACGTCCGTCGTCGCGTACCGCTTGTACTTCGCGTCCACGGTCAGGAAGCGCGTCGCGGTGGCCTCCCCGGCGGCAGAGGGGAAGGCGAGGAGTACGTCGGGGCGGAATGACGGGGGCGGGCCCTGGAGCGTCCCGTGCGTCAGGATGGTGCCCTCCTCCGGCCGGGCGACCCTCCCGCCCAGGGCGGTCGCCGCCTCGACAGCCATCCGACGGACGACTCTCTCCCACAGCACATCCAGATTGAGCAGCAGGCTCTTCGCTCCATAGCCGTACGGGTCCAAGAGGTCCCTCACCCCGCCGCCGGCGAGCACCATCCGAGCCCAGGCGTGTGCGGCCCGGTAGTGCAGGTTGAGCCGGGTGTACTGCGCTCGCGCGAGCAGGGACAGCGCGTCCAGCGGCTGCCGCGGGCACGGGAACCGGGAGGCGGCGTCGAGCAGCCACCGGATCTGCTGCGGATCTGTGGAACGCCGCGCGGCCACGGTCAGCGCGGCTCCGCACACGAGATTCTCCCAGCCGCCGTCCTCGTATTCGAAGGTCCGCAGATGGAGTCGGTTCACCGCGCCGTAGCACCGGGTCGCCTGGGCCTCCACGTCGAGCCGGCCCCGCAGGGTCGTGTCGACGCGTTGCCGACGCGCATAGCTCCTGCGCAGCCCGCGCCGGAGCAGAAGGCGGCTTTCGTGCAGCAGCGCGGCGGGTACCAGTCCCGCGTACCCGTCAGTGCCCAGAGGCCAGTTGCGGAGGGTCTCGTCCGGCTCGCGCTGGTCATTGGCGTAGCAGAGCCAATCGATCAGCCGTTTCCCCTCAACGGGGAACTTGGGCCGCAGTACCAGTCGTATCCGGTCGAGCTGGAGCACCCCGGTAGTCGCCTGCGCCCTGAGGACGTACTCGTCGCGCTTTTCGGTGACGGTGACGGCCTTGATCGTACGGAGCCTGGCGAGATCGTCCCCGTACAGCACGGGCCGAGGAACGGAGACGGACGTGTGTTCATCGAGGACCACCTCGTGCCGAGGACCGTTGCGGGCCACTCCGCTACTCACGTCACCAGCCACCCACACCCTTGTCGCCGGGCTGGTCATCCCCCAGGGCACCGGCCGCCACGAATTCGTCCGCCAGCATTCCGGGCAGGTCCTGCGGATTGGCCTGCACGACCCGGCCTGTGCTGTTGTCGACCAGACTGCCCAGCACATTCCTCAGCAGATCGGGCTGCCCCAGACAGTAATCCGCCACGAGTGGCACGATCTCGTGGTGGAAGGCATTCGCAAGCTGCTCCGCGGTGGCGAGCGGACGGTCCCCGGAGAGGAGGTATGCCTGGCCGATCAGGTGATCCGGCCCGAAGGAGACGTCCAGCTTCGCGTTCAGGCCTTCCAGGAATTCGGCCAATCCGAGCCCCTCGACCTCACCGTCCAGAACGTCCAGATCCGGCGGCACGTCGACAAAGGCGAACCGGCGCCGGATCGCGGCATCGATGTGCCCCACGCTGCGGTCGGCGGAGTTCATGGTGCCGATGATGCGGACGTTCGGCGGCACGGTCTGCTGCCGACCGCTGGTGGGCAGGGTGACCGAGACAGAGCCCCGTTTGTCGAGCTCCAACAGAGTGATCAACTCGCCGAGAATGCGCGGAAGATCGCCGCGGTTGATCTCGTCCACGACGATCAGGAAGGTCTCGTCGAGGGCTGCCTCGGCCGCCGTGCAGACCCGGCGGAACAACCCGTCCGTCAGCGTCAGATTGAGGCCCGCCCCATCCGCCGCTGCGGCCGGCTTGAAACCCTCGACGAAGTCCTCATATCCGTAGGACGGGTGGAAGGTCACCATGGTCAGGCGAGCCGCCGCAGTCCCTTCAGGGACCCTGGACAACTCGGAGAGCGCCGCCGCGCGTTCCTCCGGCGGAGCCTCGATGCGCTCCCGGAACCCCGCCATGGCGAGCGCGACGCTGAGCGCGAGCCGCGTCTTGCCGGTGCCGGGTGGCCCCGTCAGCACGACCTGGCCCTTGTGGTCGAGCAGCTCCCGCACCTTGCGAACGGCGTCGGGAAGCTCGGCATCGGTCTCCGCCACCGACGTGACGGCCTCGGCGAGGGCGGCTTTGCGGCCCTGTTGGATCTCCCGCCACAGCGCGGCGGGCACCTTCGCGAAGGTCTGCTGCCAGGCGTGCCGCGGTGAGTCGAAGAGCTGGGCGTACGAGGTGTCCCAAGCCACCCCTACGGTGTGCTGGTGCTTCAGCACGTCGGGATCATAGGAATAGCCCTCGGCGACGGTACCGACTGCCAGCACCTCCGACTTCCCCCGGTTGGCGACGATCAGATCCCCGGGCTCCAGGTCGCGAAAGCCGAGCAGCTGCCGGGCCAGACGCAGGTTCCCGCCGGTGCTCTGCGGCCAGTACCGGTCCAGGGCCTCCTTGAGCTCCTGGTCGCTCTCGTACTGACCGAGGCTGCCGACCTCGTCCCAGCCGATGCGGATACGACGGTTCTTCAGGCAGTCGTCCCAGAGGACGGCGCGTTCTCCCGGGGAGATCTTCCAGACGAGCCGGTCCCTCGGCCGCGGGTCATGGAAGGCGTACAGGAACTGCATCACCTCATGCGGACGCCAACCCTCGAACTCCGGAGTCCTCCGTACGAGATCGAGCAACTCCCGGTTGGCGCGCCAGGTCCGGACGCCCGAGGAGTACTGGTGCGGTCGGCCGCCCAGCAGTGCGGTGAAGTGACGGACGTGCGAGGCGGAGAAGATCGGCAGGAACTCGCCGGGAAAGTAGATCGCCAGGGCCTTGGTGGTCAGTGCCTGGCCGTACGAGAGCGACTCCAACTCGTCGATGCGCTCGTACGCCCCCTCGGCTGCTGCCGCGAAGGCGGTGACGAACTCGGCGCGTACCGTCCTCCAAGCCTCATGCACACCAAGCCCCCGCAGGGCGCTGGGCACAATCCGCCACTCGCCCGTCCGGTGCTGGTACACGATGTGCTTGGCCGCGCTACCGCCCCGGATGCTGCCGAAGACGTTGGTGCCGTACTCCAGCAGGCGGCAGAAGGAGTATCCCGGGCCGTCATGGCCCGCCGGTCCCAAGGCATACCGTTCCAGCGGCAAGCCGGCCCAGGTGTCCAGCGGGAACTCGGCCAGCACCCGCTGCCGCTCCTCCTCCGCCCTGTCGGCGGCCAGCCCGGCCGCCTCCCGATCGAAGCCGGCGATACGCCCCGCTAATCCGCCCTGAAAATCCCCGCCATCAGCCATGCGCTTATTCTGCCGCCCTTCGCCGCAGCCGCGAGGCTGATCCGTTCGATGCGGCCGGCCGGCGCGCGGGCATGTGATGTCCGGCTCTTACGGGCACGGTGTGCGAGCACCGCCGGGCGAAGCGCGTGCACGGACGAGCACGGTATCGGGGTCGGCTCGGTCGGGCGTCCGGGCAGGGAACGCGCGCCTGCAGGGAGCCTGAGTGAGGCAACTCGCCGCTAAGCCAGTGGGGCACGGCCTGCGCTGAACGGGCAGCACCCGCCCTGTGCACTACGAAGAAGGCGCCGTACTCACCCATCGGGCAGTGGCCGTGAAGGTGGCCCGCGGGATACCGGAGTGGCTGTAGCCCGCCTCGGCAGCCCTGCATGCAGCCGGCGCGCGGGAGTTCACCCCGACGATCCTGTTAAGCAGGGTAATCGCGGAATCTGGGTGGAAGGACTGGGCGGGGGAACGTCATAGAGTCACGCTGACCTGCGGGTGTTGGCTCCAGTACCCTAGATACGGAGTGGCTCTCCCGCCCCTCCATCGAATGAGTACACAGCGAGCACTGTGAATGCGCGCTTGGCACGTGAGCCTCCCTCCCCGTACGGTCCTCGCATCGAGAGCTCAACCGGGCCAACCACTGGGAGCTGGCATGCAGTTGGCACACGAGGACCGAGTCGGTCTCGTCACCCGAACCGAAATCGCCGAGCGTGCGGGCGTGAAGCGCCCGGCCGTGTCGAACTGGGCACGGCGGCACAAGGACTTTCCCACTCCTGTGCGCTCCGGCGACACGGAGCTGTTCCACGAGGCTGAGATCACACGGTGGCTGGCGACCCACACCATCCCTCGGCGGCAGTTGCTCGAAGGGGAGCAGGCGGGAACCACCTACGCCGACCGTTTCCGCCGGGCCGGCGGTGACCGGCCGTCTGCGGATCCGGAAGCCGTGGCGAACAGCGCTGAGCGCATCGGGTCCGAGGACGAGAAGGCAGTCGATCAATTGATGGGCCGACTCGCCGACCGAGTCCGAGGTCCGGCGACGATGGCGGACTACGTGAATCTCTGCCTCATCGTGATGTACGTACGACATGCGGAACCGGAGCGGTGGCGACGGATCGAGGACGTCATGTCGGCGGGCCAAGGGTCCCGAGACGTGCAAGCGCTGCTTCGAACCCTCGGCGACATCGCGCAGGAGGCCCTGCGTCGAAACGGCGACCGCACCGACATGCGCAGCAGCCTGCTGCAACTGGAACCGCGAAGCTGGGACGACCTCGCCACGGCAGTACGGACTGCGGCAGGCACGGACGTTGGCGCGTTCCAGCTCGTATGGGAGTCCTTCAGCGCCCGGGACGGGCTCCAGGGTTCGGAGTTCTGCAGCCCGGTGGGCCTGGCTTCGTTGTCCGCGGCTCTCGTACTTACGCCGGGACGGAAGACCACGGTGCTCGACCCCTACATGAGAGGGGGAGAGATGCTGGCTGCCGCGGTCCGCCACATCGGGGGCACGCACGGGACCGTGTACGGCGAGACCCTCGACGGCCGTCTGCAAGCAGTCGCGAGTCTGTACCTTCTCCACCTCGGTGTACGGGCGAAGCTGACCAGCACCCGGTCCGACCGATGGCCACCGGACCGCGAGCACGGTGCCGACGTAGTCCTGACGAATCCTCCGTTCAACATGAGCGACGCACCCGGCCCCGGGCGCCGGACGGGAAACTGGCCGTACGGATCACCACCGCAGGGCAATGACAATCTCGCCTGGGTGCAGTACGCCCTCGGCGCGCTGGCACCCGGTGGTCGCGCAGTGGTGGTCATGCCGGTCAAGGCGGGCAACTCGGTGAACGTCGCCGAGCGCGAGATCCGCCGTGCCCTTGTCTGTGGAGGGGCTGTGGAGTGCGTCATCACGGTGCCGCCCCATCTGTTCTCCGCGACGCCCGTGCCGGTCTCCCTGTGGGTGCTGCGACGTACGGAACTCCCCGCCAGGGAGGGAATCCTGTTCGTCGACGCCCAGGAGTTGGGAGCGAAGGTCCGACGTCGGCGTGTGCTGCGGGAGACCGATCGCGACGCGATCACGGCCGTGGTCCGCCCGTGGCTCGACGGAGGGCAGTGGCCGGACAGCGAGTACGCGTCACGTGCTGCTGAGCGCGGCTTCTCGGCCGTCGTCGTGGACCGCGAGGTCGTGGCTGACGAGGAGTGTTCGCTCCGCCCCGCCGACCACTTGGGTGGCGGGAACTATGGCGTTGCCCCCGCCGCTGCCCAGTTGCACGAAGCCGGTGAGGAGGTGGCGGAGCACGCTGCCAGGCTTCGGGTGCTGGAACGCAGGGCAGTGGAAGCGGGGGACGGCTTCCGCGAGGGCTCGGGACCCGGCGGCTGGAACGAGGCATTGCTCAGGGACCTGTGTGAGATCCGACCCGGCCCGTCGTACACCCGCCTCCCGGCGGAGGCCCGCACGTCAGGCGCAGGCATTCCGCTCGTCCTTCCGCAGGATCTCCTGGCAGGAAAGATCGCGGGCGAAACCCGATACCGCGTCCCGTGTACGACGGCCGAGCGCTTCAAGAAGTTCGAGTTGCTCCCGGGCGACATCGTCTGCGTGCGCACGGGTGCGCAGCAACAACCAGCGCTCGTCTCCGGCCCACAAGCCGGATGGCTGCTCAGCTCGAACGTGATGCGTCTACGCGTACGTCCCAACGCCGGGATCGATCCCTTCTACCTCCATGCCTACCTGAGCCTCCGGTACGCGCGCGAGTGGATGTCCCACCGCGCAGCCGCCACGGCAGCCCCCTCGCTGAGCTCTGTGGCACTGGGCCACCTTCCCGTGCGCTTTCCGCCGATCGGGCGGCAGCTGCGGAGCGTGGAACTTCTGGGCGAGCTCGGCCGACGCGCCGAAGCCCACGCCTCGTACGTCTCGGCACTCGGTCGGTTGCGGGCAGAACTCGCCGAACACCTGCTGCACGGATCGGTCGAGCCGCTGTGACGGCCGCCCACCGCTGATCCTCCCCTACGCGTCCCTTCTCGCCCGTGACCTCGAAAGGATCCACGTCCATGCCCGAATCGACAGCCCGTTCCGCACGCACGTGGCAGTTGTGGCTGGCGCTGTACGTTGCCTGCTCCATGGTGGTCGGCCTCTCCGTGAGCCTGTTGGTACTCGGGTCAGGCGTCGGCCCCACTGATGTCGTTCTGGCCGGGGGAGGTGGCTTCGCGACCACCTTCGCCCTGTGCCTCGCCCTGCCCGCAGCCGTGCGCGAACTCAAACGACAGAGCTGACCGGAACCGCCCGCCCGTGCGGCTGAGCCCGGCCGATCGGGAGCTCGGAGCGACGGAAGCGGCGAAGCCGGCGACGACCTACCGCAGCGGCTACGCCGCCGCCCCGGTACAGCCCCAGGCGCTCCGCTGGGCCGGATGCCAGGACAACAGCGCAATGCGAAGCCCCAGGTCTGTGACCTGGGGCTTTCACAATAAATTCCTGGAGCGGGTGACGAGAATCGAACTCGCGCTCTCAGCTTGGGAAGCTGATGTTCTACCATTAAACTACACCCGCGTGGTACGCCGGTTGAACCGGTTTCGTACTGTCGCACACTCTACCTCATCCCGGCCCCCGGACGCCCTCGCCCCGGGGGCCGGCTGCGCTGTGTGGGCTCTGGGTGACTGCGGGCGAAAGGAGTTGGGGCGTACCGTAGGGGCCGCTCGGGGCCTCGCCCGGTTGCGGTCGGGCGCCCCGCCTCGTCGAGGGGCGGCCACGGATCCGGCGGTCTGTGTGGGTGCCGTGAGGGGGTTCGGGGGGTGCGGAGTGCCGCCTGGAGTGCCGTCCCTTTCATCCCGTAATGTGGCTTTCGTCGTCGCCAGTTACGGGTTTGGGGAAGGGACTCAAGGAGTTGATGGAGCGCACCGTCGTCCGTTGTGCCGAGGGGCACGTGTTCAGCACCGCTTCGTTCCCGATGCAGCAGGCCGACCGGCTCGGACCCGGCCGGCTCATCCGTTGTCCCCGGTGCGCGCGGCTCCGCCACGCGGTGCCGGTGGAGTTCGAGAAGCGCTAGGGAGCGCCGCGGAGCACCAGCACGGTGAAAGAGCGCGCGGGCGGCGCATTGCGCAAATTGCGGCCTTCCCGCGCGCTCTGCGTATCCTCGGTGCGTGCTTCTCTCAGACAAGGACATCCGGGCCGAGATCGATTCCGGGCGGGTGCGGATCGACCCCTACGACGAATCCATGGTCCAGCCGTCGAGCATCGACGTGCGCCTCGACCGTTACTTCCGGGTGTTCGAGAACCACCGGTACCCGCACATCGACCCGTCCGTCGAGCAGGCCGACCTGACGCGCCTGGTCGAGCCCGAGGGGGACGAGCCGTTCATCCTCCACCCCGGGGAGTTCGTGCTCGCGTCGACGTACGAGGTCATCACGCTCCCCGACGACCTCGCGAGCCGTCTGGAGGGCAAGTCCAGCCTGGGGCGCCTCGGGCTCGTGACGCATTCCACCGCCGGGTTCATCGACCCCGGCTTCTCGGGGCACGTGACCCTGGAACTGTCGAACCTCGCCACGCTGCCCATCAAGCTCTGGCCGGGCATGAAGATCGGGCAGCTCTGCATGTTCCGGCTGACCTCGCCCGCCGAGTCCCCGTACGGGTCCGAGCGGTACGGGTCGCGCTACCAGGGGCAGCGCGGGCCCACCGCCTCCCGCTCCTTCCTCAACTTCCATCGGACCCAGGTGTGACACCCCCCATGAGCGACATGAGTGACCAGAGCGGCGTGCGCGAGAACCTCACGTACGAGAAGTTCGGCGGCGCGATCCGTGACCTCGCCCGGACCATCGCCGACGACGGGTACGAGCCCGACGTCGTGCTGAGCATCGCCCGCGGCGGCGTGTTCGTCGCCGGCGGTCTCGCGTACGCCCTCGACTGCAAGAACATCCACCTGGTGAACGTGGAGTTCTACACGGGCGTGGGCACCACCCTGGAGATGCCGGTGATGCTGGCGCCCGTGCCCAACGCCATCGACTTCACCGACAAGAAGGTGCTGATCGCCGACGACGTCGCCGACACCGGCAAGACGCTGAAGCTGGTGCACGACTTCTGCCTCGATCACGTCGCCGAGGTGCGGTCCGCGGTCATCTATGAGAAGTCCCACTCGCTTGTGAAGTGCGAGTACGTGTGGAAGCGCACCGACGAGTGGATCAACTTCCCGTGGAGCGTGGAGCCGCCCGTGGTGAAGCGGTCCGGGCAGGTCCTCGACGCGTAGGACGGACGCGCACACCAGCCGTCACGGCGCGGCCCCGCCCGCCGCGCCATGCCGCGCCCCTCGACGAGCGGGCACTCATCGACGCCACCCGTGCTCGGTGAGTGCCCGCTCGTTCCGCACGTAGCCGTGCCCGTGCGCCGGGCGGAGATGAGGGAAGACCCCGGCGAGAACGTGTCTCACCGGGGCCTGGGCGCTGTCGCGCGGTGGTGTCAGAACGTGCCGAGTTTGATGATGGACAGGATCGCCAGGAGCTGGATCGCTGCGGCGCCGAGGGCGCGGGGCCAGGGGAGGTCGTGGGACTTGCTCACCATCAGGGTGAGCAGTGCGTCCGCCGCGAGCCAGGTGGCCCAGCCGAGGAGCTGGACGAAGCTGTTGCCGCCGCCGAGGAAGAGGGCGACGATGACGCGCGGCGCGTCCGTGAGGGCCATGATCAGCATGGACAGGCCGACCGTCGGCTGCCAGGCGCCGTCGCCGTTGAACTGCCGGGCGAGGCTGTGCGTGACGACGCCGAGGATGAACGCGCTGATCGTGATCGCGACGCCGGTGGTGAGGACGTACGGGACCGCCGTGGAGAGCGTGGCGTCGAGGACGTCCTCGCGGGCCTCGTCGAAGCCGAAGACGGCGAGCAGGCCGTAGAGGAACGTGACGACGGCGGCCGGGCCCCACATCGCGTAGTCCCGCATCTGGAGGAAGGTGGGCACCGGGCGGAGGACTATGCCGCGCAGCAGGTCCTTCCAGTGCAGCTTCGGGCCGATGGGGCCGGGCGGGGCCTGGCCCGCGCGGTAGGTGTCCCCGTCGTTGTACGGGTCCTCGCCGAGGGAGAAGGCCTGGGTGTGGCCGGGGTTGTTGGCGGCGTACGGGTCGGGGGCGCCGCCGTGGCCGCCCGGGCTGCCGCCGAAGTACTCGGGCTCGTCGCGGCCGCCGGACGGCTGGGGCCACTGCTGGGCGCCGCCGTGGTGCGGCCCGCCGCCGTGCCGGCCGGGTCCGCCGCCGTACTGGCCCGGGGGCGGCCCGCCGTACTGCCCGGGGCCCGGGCCGCCGCCGTAGGGCGGCTGCCCGCCGTACGAGGGCGGGGCCGGGTGTCCGGGGGCGGGCGGGTAGGCGCCCGGCGCCTGGCCGCCGCCGTGGTGCGGGGGCCGCTGTCCGTACGGCGCCTGCCCGGAGCCCTGGCCCGGTCCGGGGCCCTGGTTGCCGGGGGCGCGTCCCGATTGCTGTGCGCGGTTGTCCCTGCCGCCGCGTCCGATCCTGAATCCAGCCACGTCATCGAACGTACCTGGTCCGGGGGGTCGGCCGCGTCCCTTCCCGTGGACGGGGCTCCGTTTGCGGCTGACCTGTGACAACCCCTAGGGGGACCCTGAGGGGTTGTCCCCAGGGCCCCCGGGACGCGTGTGACCTGCCGTGGCCTCCGTGGTTCAGGTGGTGCCTCAGCCGCACCGGCCGGTTGCCGTGCGGCCTAGGGCCTGTCTGGCAAAGGATCTTGGGTGGGTTCTCTGAGCCAGAGGATGAGTGAGGCGAGGTGGACGCCGGCCT